>NZ_JBFAOO010000124.1:0-22139 GCF_040675265.1 Microbispora sp. NPDC049633 | reverse complement strand
CAGGCCGAGCCCGTTGCGGCTGCCGAGCCCACGGCGCCTGCCGAGCCCATGGCGCCCGCGGAGCCTGTCGCCCCTGTCGAGTCCAATGCGGCTGCCGAGTTCACCGCGGCCGCCGAGGCCCCCGCGCAGCCGGGACCGGTCGGCCCGGCTCCTGCCGCCGAGGAGGCCCCGGTGTTCCCGCCGGCCTTCCCGCCGGCTTTCGAGGTCCCGGACGGGCCGCCGTCGGAGGGGGACGACGAGCGCGCCGCCCACACGTTCGGGACGGAGGCGGACATCCTGGTCCACCCGGTCGCCGCGGCGGTCTCCGCTCCGCTGCCCCCCGCCCCCCGGCGTACGGGCCGCAGGCACGCCGGCAAGCCGTCCGGCGACGGCAGCGGCGCGAGCAAGGGCCGGCGCGCCAAGGGCGACCGGCACTACGACTGGCTGTGGGAGGTCGTCGGCATCCTGATCTGCCTGGTCATCGCGCTGGCCGTCTTCTACTTCGTGCAGTGATCGTCACTCGCCCGAAGGGGGAACGCGTCAGCGGGGAGGCTTGGGCAGGCCGAGGCCGAGCATCGCGATCAGCTCGCGCTGCACCTCGTTGACCCCGCCGCCGAAGGTGAGCACGAGCGCGCCCTTGACGCCCCGGTCCACCCGTTCGGCCAGGTCCCGGGTCTCCTCGTCGTACGGGTCGCCGAAGCGGGCCAGCGTGTCGCCGACGATGCGGCCGACCTCCTGCATCCGCTCGGAGGCGTAGATCTTGGTGGCCGACGCGTCGGGCGCGCCCAGCCAGCCGAGGTCCATCAGTGCCGCGACCTGCCAGTTCAGCAGCTCGTTCGTGCGGAAGTAGACGTACACCTCGGCGACGGCCCGCCGTACGCCGGGGTGCTCCCACAGCGGCGCGCCGTCGCGGCTCCGGCCGGTCTTCGCCCAGCGGGTGAAACGGTCGAGGGTGTGCCCGATGTTGCCGGCCGGCCCGAGCGTCACGCGCTCGTGGTTGAGCTGGCTGACGATCAGGTCCCAGCCCTTGTTCACCTCGCCGACGACCATGTCGAGCGGGACGCGTACGTCCGAGTAGTACGTCGCGTTGGTGTGGTGGCGGCCGTCCATCGTGATGATCGGCGTCCAGGAGAACCCGGGGTCCGCGCAGTCGACGATCATCATGGTGATGCCGCGGTGCTTCTTCGCCGCCGGATCGGTGCGCGCGGCCAGCCAGACGTAGTCGGCGTGGTGCGCGCCCGAGGTGAACACCTTCTGCCCGTTCACCACGTAGTGGTCGCCGTCCGGCACCGCCGTCGTCCGCAGCGAGGCCAGGTCGGTGCCCGCCTCCGGCTCGCTGTAGCCGACGGCGAAGTGGCACTCTCCGGCCAGGATGCGCGGCAGGAAGAACTCCTTCTGGGCGTCCGTGCCGTACTGCATGATCGTCGGACCGACCGTCTGCAGCGTGATCAACGGATAGGGCACCTCCGCCCGGGTCACCTCGTTGGCGAAGATCTGCTGCTCGACCGGGCCGTAGCCGCCCCCGCCGTACTCCTCGGGCCACCCCAGGCCGAGCTTGCCGTCACGGCCCAGCCTGCGGCAGTGCGCCATGTACGCCTCGCCGAACGGGTCCCGGGCGATCTCGGCGCGCTGCTCGCCGGTCAGGCAGGTCGCGAAGTAGTCCCGCAGCTCGTCGCGGAGCCGCCGCTGCTCCGCCGTCAGGTCGATGAACATCAGACCAGGGCTCCGATCAGGTCGAGCTGGGCCTGCTCCCCGCCCAGCAGGTGGGCGAGGTGCGTGCCCAGGGCGAAGTAGCGGTGCAGCGGATAGGTCAGGTCGAGGCCGATGCCGCCGTGCAGGTGCTGGCAGGTGTAGAGCGCCCGCACGGCGTCCCCGGCCGCGTTGCGGGCGGCGACGGCCAGGTCCCGCTCCGCGGGCAGCCCCTCGGTCAGCCGCCACACTCCCGTCCACATCGCCACGTCGAGCGCGCGTGAGGCGATGTAGACGTCGGCGATCTGCATGGTCACGGCCTGGAACTCGGCGAGCACCCGGCCGAACTGCCTGCGCGTGGCGATGTGGCCCTTGGTGAGCGCGAGCGCGCCGGCCAGGACTCCGGAGGCGGTCGCGGTCACGGCCGCCTGGGTGTTCAGCCGCAACGCGGCGACGGCCGCGCCACCCGCCGCGCCCGCGGCACCCGCCTCGCCCGCCTCCCCCACCATCTCGCCCGGCGTGTCCTCCAGGACGACCGCGGCCGAGGGCTCCCCGGCCGGCGACGTGACCGGCAGCAGTCGCGCGTCCCCGGGCCGGACCAGATACAGCCCGAAGCCGCCGCCGGACCGGGCGGGCACGAGGATGGCCGACGCCTCGGCGGCGTACGGGACGATCCCGGGCCGTCCGGTGAGCCTTCCCTCCTCGGCGATCACCGCCGGCGGGTCGCCCGGGCCCGCCCCCGCCGCGCGAAAGGCGACGGTCAGCACCTCCTCCCCCTCGGCGAACGGCGCGAGTGCCCGCCGCTGGGCGTCGGAACCATGCCCGGCGACGGTCAGCGCGGCGATCAGGCCGGGCAGCGCGGGGACCGGCGCGACGCGGGCTCCCGCCTCCCGCAGGATCACCGCCGCCGCGAGCGGGCCGAGCCCGGCTCCCCCCGCCTCGGGCGGCAGGCACGCGCCGAGCAGGCCCGCCTGCGCCAGCGCCTTCCACGCCCCCGCGTCGTACGGCCGGCCGCCGCGCTCGTGCGCCTCGAGCCTGGCCTGGTCCGCCTCCCGGTCCAGCACCGACGCGGCCAGCGCGCGCAACTCCGCATGGGTCTCGTCGAGATCGAAGTCCACCGGACCTCCCGCGTGTTCCACGGATGTGCCTGGGGGCGAGACACCACCCCAAACCGGAAACTAGAACGGATTCTAATATCTGTCCATAGGGCGACCGGGGAACCGGCGGCGACACGCGGGGGAAACACAACGGTCATATACCCGTCAGCGCCTTTTGTGACTGGCGAGTAACCATCCGGAAGGAGCGGAAATCAGATAACGTGTTCCTATGCGCACTTCGCATGCACTCGCCGACGCTCCGCCACCGCTCCCCGAAGGCACCTCCGGCGTGGGCGGCCATCCGGCCCCGACGACTCCCGGGGTCCGCACCCGGAGCCAGCACCAACGGCGCCGGCGCATCGTCCAGGCTGCGGCCGCCCTGGCCTCCCGCGGAGGCGTCGAGGCGATGCAGATGCGCACGGTCGCCGAGCGCGCCGGCGTCGCCCTGGGAACGCTCTACCGCTACTTCCCCTCGAAGATGGACCTGGTCGTGGCGGTGGTCGGCGAGGAGATCGACCTGCTGGAATCCAGCATGGAAAGGCGTCCGCCGACCGCCGCGCACCCGGCCGGCCGCGCCGTCGACGTGCTGATGCGGGCCACACGGGGCCTGATGCGCGAGCCGGAACTCGCCGACGCGCTCATCCGCTCCCTGATCATGGCCGAGGTGGAGGCGCCGTTCGGCGACCGGATGGCCAGCCTGCTGCTCCGCGTCGCCACCGACGGCCGCACGGTGGACATCCCCGCGGACGACCAGCTCGCGCTCACCGGCTCCCTGGCGGGCGTCTGGGTGCAGGAGTTGCTGGAGATGCTGCGTGGACGGCGCACCTACGAACAGATCCAGCACCGCATCGAGATCGCCGCCGAGCGGCTGCTGGCGGGTTTCTAGTTCCCTTTACCCGCCGGTGAGACTTCGCATCCGCCCGGTGACACGACGTCGATAACCGCAGGTAAGACAGCGGAGTCAGACGGACATAGCACTAGAACAAGTTCCAGCCTTATTGGAATAAAATTCCAATCTGCGGGAAAGCGCTTGGACCGGGTGCCCGGGTTCTGCTTCCATGACAGGGTGACGCGCACCCCCGAGATCCCGGCGGCCCGGCCGGACGCCGCCGCTCCGCGCACCGCCTCCCTCCGCGCCGCCTGGGGGCCGCTCGCCCTGTCGTACGCCACGGCACAACTGGTCGAGGTGTTCCTGCACGAAGGGTCGCACGCGCTGGCCGCCCGCGCACTGGGATTCCATCCTGCCATCGGCCAGTTCGTCGAGGTGCACGTGCCCTCGGCGGAACGGGCGCAGGAGGCTCTGGTGGCCGCCGCGGGCCCGGTCGGCAGCCTCGTCACCGGGCTCGTCTGCTGGGCGCTGTACCGCCGCCGCGGGCCCTCCTATCCCCGTCTGCTGCTGATGTGGCTGGCGATGACCGGCGTCGCCGCGTTCCTGGGCTACCTGGTGGTCATGCCGTTGCTCGCACCGGGCGACACCGGCGTCCTGGCCCGGCTCTACCACGTGCCCGTCGCCGTCCAGTTCCTCGTCGCCGCGGCCGGAATGGCTCTGCTCTATCTGGTCACCCGGCCGCTCAGCCGGATGTACCTCGACTCGCTGCCCGCGAGCGTGCCGCTGGACACCCCGCGCGACCGCAAGGCGGCCGTGACCCGCCTGTGGGTCCCCTACTTCCTGGGCCTGGTGCTGCTGGTTCCCGCCGCTCTCGGCGGCGACCTCGAGGTGGTCTTCTACGGCATCCTCGGCTGCTGGGGGCCGGGAATGGCGCTGGTCGGATTCATGACGCCCAATGCGGGCCGGCCGTACGAACGACGGGAGAGGACGGAAACCGACTGGCGGCTGCCCGTGTGGGCGTTTCTCGCCTATGCCGCGGTGGTCGCGTTCTATCTGCTCGTGCTGCGGCCCGGCCTGCATATCTGACGACGGCGGAAATACGCATACGTACGTCCCCGCGATCCGGATGCGTAACAACCGGAATCACCCTGGACGGCCCACCGCAAATGCCCGATGATGCGTTCGCCGAATTCTTTTCCCTCGGGGAGCCGTCATGGGACTGCGCAACATCCGCCTCATCGTGCCGCTGGTGTACGCGATCGCGGTCGTCGTGTCACTGATGATCGACAAGACCGTGGGCGCGGTCGTCGTGGTCGTGGGGGCGCTCCTCGTGGCCGCCTTCTTCATCTGGTTCCGCCCGCGGAGCGGGGCCGGCCGTCCCTAAGCGGAGGCGGCCGTCCCTCAGCGTGGGGCGGCCGTCCCTCAGCGTGGGCGGCCGTCCCTGACGCCGAACAGCGCGCCCCAGGGGTCGCGCAGCACCGCCTCGCGGCCGTCGTGCCCCTGCCCGGCCACGCTGCCGCCCGCCCGTTCGGCGGCCGAGGCCGCCGAGGGCACGTCGTCCACGAGGAAGTAGGACACCCACTGCGGCGACGCCCCGAGCACCTCCTGCCCGTGCGGCGTCCCGAGCGCCTCCTGCCCGTGCGGCGTCCCGAGCACCTCCTGCCCATGCGGCGTCTCCTCGCCGAAGAGCCCGGCGTAGAAGACGCGGGCGGCGGCGGGGTCGGCCGTCCACAGCTCGTGGCCGCAGGTCGCGCCGGACTCGTCGACCAGCACGATGCCCTCCGCCCAGTGGCCCTGCCAGAAACCGACCGACGCGCCCGCCGGGTCGACCGCGAACAGGAACCGCCCGTTCGCGCCGGCGCCGAGCGGTCCGAACACCACGGTGCCGCCCAGGGCCGCCACCCGCCCCGCCACCGCCTCGGCGTCCTTCGCCGCCAGGTAGGTGTTCCAGGCGGCCGTCATCCCCCGCCCCTGCGGCACCCGGCCGAACCCGCCGACGACCTCCCCGCCCCGCCGCGCCAGGCGGTAGCCGTACTCCTCGGGCTCATCGAACGTCCAGCGGAACAGGCCCGCGTAGAAGTCGCGGGCGCCCTCGGGGTCGGCCGCCATGTAGTCCACCCAGCAGGGCGCGCCCTGCGCGTACGTCTCACGCCTCGGCACCGTCTCGGCTCCTTTCCAGGTGGGGCCGGATGAGCCGCGCGGCGGCCTCCGGGCGCTCGATCATGCACAGGTGGCCCGCGTCGGCCATCCGCGCCACCCGGCACCGGGGCACGACCGCGCCCAGCCGCTCGGCGTTGGCCGCGAACGTCGGCATCTCGGCGTCGCCGACGAGGACCAGCGTGTCGGCCCGGATCGCGCCGAGCGCCTGGTCGGTGTGCGTGTGCCGGTGAAAGGCCGCCATCGCGCCCGTGCGCAGCTCGTCCCAGCCGTGCCTGGCGATGACCGACCGCAGGCTCGCCCGCAGCCGGGGATGCGCCTGGGTGCCGCGGAAGATGTCGGGCGGCGAGGACATCCACACGTCCGCCAGGGTGGCGCCGTCGGCGCCGATCCGCCGCAGGGCCATCAGCTCGCGGTAGCGCGGGGCCGTCCCCGCCTCGCTGGGGGCGCCGGCGATGGTGGGCGCGCCGACGACGAGACGTCGTACGACGTCGGGGGCGTCGATGGCGAGCTGGATCCCGGCCAGCGACCCGAAAGACAGGGCGACGACGTCGTGCGCCCCCTCCGCCCGCGCGACGGCCGCGAGTTCGGCGGCCAGGCCCGGCAGCGTCGTCCCCGGCGGCATCGGGCCCGACCCGCCGTGACCGGGCAGGTCCACGCCGACGTGCCGTCTGCCGGGCAGCAGCGCCCACAGATCGCGCCAGGTGGAGGAGTCCATCGTGTAGCCGTGGATCCACAGCACCGCCGGGCCGCCGCCGCTCGCGTGCACCCGCATCACGCCGCTCCCCCCGTCCCGGTCGTGGCGGAGGCTCCGGGAGGCGCGACGGCGCCGAAGGTGGCGCAGAATCGGCGGAAGGCCAGCACGGGCCGATCGCCGGCGTCGTACCGCTGCGGCGCGCCGGGATCGAGATGGTCCCAGACGACGCGGTCCTGCTCGAAGGCGTACCGCGCGCCGTGGACCAGCGCGTCGAGCGCCTCGGCCCGCTCCGGCGGCAGCGCGATGGCGACCCGCCCGACGCAGCCTTCGGAGGTCGGCACGGCGCCCGTGATGATCGTGTACGGCGCGTCCGCGGTGCCCAGTTCCGTCACCACGAGGCTGGGGCTGAAGGCCCGGGCGTAGAACCGGGAGGCGAAGTCGAGGCGGCGCTCCCGCTCCCACGGCGGGGCCTTGGTGCGGAACTCCCCCTCGATCGCCAGCTCGCCGTCGGGGCCGGGCGCGACGCGCATGCCGATCACGCGCGGCACGAGGTGGACCTGGTGGAAGTGCTCCGCGTCGAAGGCGTTCTCCACCACGTACTCCGAGGGGACCGCCACCGGCTGGATCACCGCGCCGACGACCAGGTTGCCGTCCGCCACCTCTTTGATGGTCCGCTGGAAGCCCCGGTCGTCGTCGGCGGACAGCCGCACGAACACCGCCGCGCCCGCCCGCTCGACGGCGTACTCGGCGACCGACCAGCGCCTGGCCGTGTCCCCCAGCGCCACCCGCTTGCCGTGGAAGGGGCAGATGACGCAGTCGCCGTCCAGCTTGCCGCCGTGACCGAGCGCCGCCCCCCGGTGCGGGCACAGCCCGTCGAACACCCGGACACCCGCCTCGTCCCGTACGGCGAGCAGCCTGCGCCCGCCGAGCCGCAGGGGCGTCAGTCCCTCGGCCAGCTCCTCCTCGAACGCCAGCAGATACCAGCCTGTGTGCACCGCAACGCTCATCGCCCTACCGCCTCCAGGACCTCTCCGGCCGCGCGCCTTCCACTGGCCATCGCCGCCTGCACCATCGGGACGCCGGCCGCCGTGGCCTCGCCCGCGAAGAACACCGTTCCGCTCACCGGTTCCGCCCACGCCGCCCGCGCCCACAGGGCGCCGACGCGGGGATAGGTGAACGCCCCCGTCGCCCAGGCGTCCGCGCCCCAGTCGGCCGCCTCGAGATGCTCGGGCCGCGCGTCCCCGGCCCAGGGCAGCACCCGGCCCAGCGGGGGAGGTCCCTCGCGCGCCGCCGCGCGGGCCCGCGCGGCGGCCCCGGCCTTGGCCACCACCAGGACCCGTGTGCTGCCTGCGACGGAGGTCACGAATCCCAGGCCGCCCTCGGCGTCGAACACGACGGCCGACTCCGGGGCGGGCCGGGAGAGCGTGAGCACCCCGCACCACGCGTCGCCGAGGCGCAGCGACTCGGCCGCCGCACGCTTGCGGGCCGGCAGGTCCGCGATCGCGAGAGCCCCGCCGGCGACGACGGGCGGGGGCACGGTCACCACGGCCGCCGCGGCCGTCACCGCGCCTCCGTCGAGGCGGGCCTCCACCCGGCCGCGCGACCAGGTGATGCTCCTGACCGGGCTTGCGCAGTGCACGTCGAGCCCGCGGGCCAGTGTGCCGGGCAGCCGGTCGAACCCTCCGCGAACGGCGAAGCGGCCCTCGCCGACGTCGTCGGCGCGGCGTCCCGCCGCCATGCCCGCCGTGCTGAGCGACTCCGGGTCGGCCGCCCAGTTCTGCCGCAGCCACTCGGCCTGGTCGCCGCGGGTGAGCCGCCCGGCCGCGGGCACGTCCTCCCCCTGCCCGTCCGGCAGCCCTTCCAGCAGGCTCTGCTCCACGGCCCACGGCGGGTCGCCCAGCCGGGCGAGCACGCCGAGCGGCAGCACCCGGCCCGCCGTCGCGACGAGCGCCCGGCCCGGGCTGACCGGCTCGGCCGCGTCCGGTTCCAGCACGTCCCAGGCCGGATTGCGGTCGCCGTGGACCACCTGGGCGCCGAGCTCAAGGGCCGGCTCGCCGTCGCCCGGCCGGTGCGTGCGCACCCGTCCTCCGACACGGTCCCTGGCCTCGACCACGGCGACGGCCAGCCCGGCGTCGCTCAATCGCCGCGCCGCGGCCAGCCCGCTCACCCCCGCGCCGACGACCACTACATCGACCCGCATCGCAGCCTCCCGTATGCCCGATCGGTCAGCAGTTGCTCGCATTGATCCCGATGACGGCCGCCCTGTAGTAGCGTGGCGATGCCGTGATCTTGTGTCCTCAGCCCCGAGGGACCGCCGATGACTGCTCTCCGCCGGCTTCCCGCCGGTCTGGCCCATCCGTTCTCGCCGGCCGGCAGGTCCGACCCGTACCCCGCGTACGACTGGCTGCGGGCCAACGACCCGGTGCACTTCGACGTGACGTCCCGGATGTGGCTGCTGACGGCCCACGAGCACTGCGCGAGCGCGCTCAAGGATCCCCGGTTCTCGGCGGCCCTGGGCCAGCGCGAGCGGGTGCGGGACGACGACCTGCCCGCCTCGATGCTGACCACCGACCCCCCTGACCACAACCGGCTGCGCGCCCCCGGCATGGCCCTGCTCGGACCCGCCGCGGTGCGCGAGCTCGACGGCGACATCGCCGCCGTCGTCGACGGGCTGCTCGACGGGCTCGCGGACGCGGCCGAGGTCACCCGGGACCTCGGCGAGCCGTTCGCGACCGGCGTGCTGGCCCGGACGCTGCTGCTGCCACGCGAGGACGAGGCGGCCTTCGCGGACCTGGCGCGGCGGGCCTCGGTCAACCTCGACCCGCTGGCGGGGCCCCAGGCCGCGCGGGAGGGCCGCGCGGCCATGGGCGAGCTGACCCGTTTCCTCGACGCGCACGTGGCGCGCGGGCCCGGCGGGTCGATCGCGCGGCTGGCCGCGGACGAGCGGCTGACCCGGCCGGAGATGCTGGGCATCCTCTCGCTGGCCGTCGTCGGCGGCTGGCGCCCGCTGGCCGAGATGGTGGGCAACGCGCTGTTCTGGCTGCTGCCCCGTCCCGAGGCGGTGGCCGCCCTGCGCGACGGCGGCGACGACCTGGCCCGTACGGCGGTCGACGAGCTGCTGCGGCTGGAGGCGCCGATTCCCTTCACGGCGAGGGTGACGACCGCCGAGGTGTCCTTCGGGGACACGGTGATCCCCGCCGGTGCGCGGGTGCTCGCGGTGGTCGCGGCGGCCAATCGGGACCCGGACGTCTTCGACCGCCCCGGCGACCTGGTGCTGACCCGGTCTCCCAATCCCCACCTCGCCTTCGGCGCCGGCACCCATTTCTGTCTGGGCGCGCCCCTCGTCCGGCAGGCGGGCGCGCTGCTGCTGCGCGGCCTGGCCGGACGCTTCCCCGCGATCCGCGCGGACGGAGACCCGCCGGCCTGGGCGCCCGTGCTCGTGCCGCGGCGGCTGGGCGAGTTCCGGATCCGGCTCTCCTGATCGGAGGGGTGGTCAGCGGACGTTCGGCCCACGCCAGCGGAAGGTCAGGAAGCTCAGCGCGAGCCCGGCCAGGCACCAAGCGGCCAGCACCAGCGCGACTCGGTCGAGCTCCCACACGCCCGCGGGCTCGACACGGGCGAAGTCGCCCGGCAGGAACACCGAGCGCAACCCCTGGGTCATCCACTTGAGCGGGAACAGCGCCGCCACCGTCTGCATCCACGACGGCAGCTGGCTGTAGGGGAAGAACACCCCCGAGATGAACTGCAGCACCAGGAACGGCAGCGTGACGATGGCCGACGCCGAGCGGGCGTTGGGGATGACCGAGCTGAAGGCCACGGCCAGCAGCGTGCAGGCCACGGCCCCGAGCAGCAGCACCCACACGAGCGTCTCCCAGCGGGCGGCGGTCGAGGGCAGCGGCAGCCCGAACGCCAGCACGCCGACGGCCAGCAGCAGCAGTGTCTCCAGGGTGCCGGTCACGGCCACCCTCGCCACCTTGCCGACGAAGTAGGCGGACTTCGGCATCGGGCTGGAGGCCAGCCTGCGGATCATCCCGGTGTCGCGCTCGATCGCGATGCTGATGGCGAGCCCGTTGAAGCTGACGCTCATCACGCCGCAGGCGATGATGCCCGCGATGAACATCTGCTTGAAGTCGGTGTGGGTGCCGGGCACGGTCCCCGAGAAGATGGAGCCGAGGACGACCAGCAGCACGACGGGCAGCAGCAGGGTGAAGACCAGCGACTGCCGGTTGCGGAAGAACGACTTGAGCTCGACCGACGACCGCGAGACGGCCGCCCGCCATACGGCGGAGCGGACGGGATCGAGCACCACCGCGCCGCCTTCCTGGGTGAGGGCCGCGTTGGGAGCGCTCATCACACGACACCGCCTTCCTGGTTGCTCCGGATGAGATCCAGGTAGATCTCCTCCAGCGACGGCCGGTGGATGCGCAGGTCCGGCAGTTCGCGGACGCCGCAGGCGGCCGCCCAGGGCAGCAGCGCGGCCATGGCCTCGGTGGGATGGTGCGTACGCACGACGACCAGACCTTCCGCCTCCTCCACCACGGCGTCGTCCGGCAGCGCGGGCAGGCCCGCGCCGAGCCCGTCCGTCCTGGCGAAGCTCACCGCCGCGGGCGTCGCGCGCCGGCCGCCCAGCTCCGTCACCGGGCCCGACTCGACGACCCGGCCGTTGACGATGACGGCCGCGCGCTGCGCCAGCGCCTCGACCTCGTCCAGGTAGTGAGTGGTCAGCACGGTGGTCTTGCCCCGGCCGGTGAAGTAGCGGACGAGGTCCCACGCCTCCCGGCGGGCGACGGGGTCGAGCCCCGTCGTCGGCTCGTCCAGGAAGATCAGATCAGGGTCTCCGACGACGCCGACCGCGACGTCGAGCCGCCGCGCCTGGCCGCCGGACAGCGTCTGCGCCTGCTTGCGCGCCTGCTTGCCGAGGCCGACCATGTCGATCACCTCGGCCACCGGCAGCGGCGCGGCGTAGAACGACGCGAAGTGCTCGACCACCTCGCGTACGGTCAGGTCGGTGTACGCCCCCGTCGTCTGGGGGACGACGCCGATCCTGGCGCGCCACTCGGGCGCGTCCTCGGCCGGGTCGCGGCCGAGGACGCGCACGTCGCCGGAGGTCCGCCGGCGAACGCCCACCAGGATCTCCACCGTGGTGGTCTTGCCGGCGCCGTTCGGCCCGAGGAGGGCGAACACCTCGCCGCTCCGCACGTCGAGGTCCACCTCCTCGACCGCGTTCACCGGACCGTACCGCTTGCGCAGGGAGCGCACGTGGACGGGATTCGCCTGGTCGGCGACCGTGGACATGGCCTGGTCCTCCGAGTGGGTCGTGGATGTCAGGTGCAGCAGCAGCAGGGGCAGCAGCAGCAGTTGATGTCGATCGAGTCGGGCGAGGACACGCCGGCCGCGATGGAGTCGAGGTCGCCCTCGTTCAGCTCGGCCATGTCGACCTGCGGCGTCTCGGGGATGTGCAGCTCGAAGCGGCCCGTCTCGAGACCCCGCTCCCACAGCGCGACCTGTACGTCGATGTTGCTGTCGTGGTGACCTTCGGGGATGTTGCGGACGAGCACGACCTCGGCTCCCGCGGGCAGCTCCAGACCGGACTCGGCCAGGGCCGAGCGGGGGTCGGAGTCCAGCCGCGCCGAGTATTCCTCACTCGACCACGCCGTGATCAGAACGCGGGTGTACGCGTTCACGAATTCCGCGCGCTGCCTCGGGTCCAAAGACATAACCAGCCTCCCGGCTTTTTCGCGGCGATGTGTCCCGCCGCTTTCAAAATGGAGTCTTACACGGCCGGGAAGTCCGGGACAGACTTAATTTTCGCGCCGGGACATAAGTATTGAGGCCGTGCACGACGGAGACTATGCTCCGATCAGGAAATATCACCCGGTACGTATTGACCGCGAATCGCATGCGCAATTCCCCGGAGAATACGTATTACCGAAAATGGGGGTGGGCATGGCCGGTACGCATAATCGATACGTATCCCTGCCGCCGGGGCCGCAGGGCGCCCAGAGTCTGCGCGCGATGCGCGAGGCCCCGCTGCGCTTCGTCACCAAGATGGCCGCCTACGGCGACGTGACCAGGCACGAGACGGAGACCGGGCCGGTCTACATGCTGCACCGGCCCGACCTGGCCCGGCACGTGCTGAAGGACAACGGCGCCAACTACACCAAGGACCGCACGCCCGACGACGACATGCTGCGTCCTCTGCTCGGCAACGGCCTGCTGACCAGCGGCGGCGAGGAGTGGGCCCGGCAGCGCAAGATGATCGCCCCGGCCTTCCGCCCGACCGAGGTCGAGCGGTTCGACCAGATCATGACCGACGCCGCGGCCGCCCTGACCGAGCGGTGGCGGCGGGCCGGCGAGGAGGGCACGGCGGTCCGGGTCGACCACGACCTGACCGCCCTCACGCTCACCGTCCTCGCACGGGCCATGCTCGGCGCCGACATCGCGGGCGTCGGGGACGGCTTCGGACGGGCGGTGGACGAGGTCAACCGCTTCATCGGCCACTTCGATCCCTCGTCCGAGGGCGGCGGCAGGGAGGGGTTCCGCCGGGCGAAGGCGTTCCTCGACGGTGTCACACGGGCGATCGTGGCCGCCCGGCGGGCCACCGGCCAGGAGGGCGACGACCTGCTCGGCGCGATGCTGGCCTCGGGGCACGCGATGACCGCGACCGACCTGCGCGACCAGGTGCTGACGATCGTCATGGCCGGGCACGAGACCACGGCCAAGGCCCTGACCTGGACGCTCTATCTCCTCGACCGTCACCCCGACGCCGCGCGGGCGGTCCGCGCGGAGGTGGACGAGGTGCTGGGCGGGGACCGGACCGCCACCGCGGCCGACCTGCCCCGGCTGACTGCCTGCCAGCGGGCGATCAAGGAGGCCATGCGGCTCTACCCGCCCGTGTGGCTCATCTCCCGGCGCTCGGTCGAGGCCGACGTCGTCGGCGGCTACCCGATACCGCCCGGCACGCTCGTGTGCGTCAGCCCGTACGTACTCCACCGGGATCCGCGGTACTGGCACGACCCGGAGACGTACGCACCGGACCGGTTCACGGCCGAGCACACCCACGCGGGGCACCAGTACCTCCCCTTCGGCGGCGGCCCGCGGGTGTGCGTGGGCCGCCACTTCGCGATGGTCGAGGCCACCCTCGTGCTCGCCGTGCTGCTGCGCGGCGTGCGCCCGGAGCTCGTCCCCGGCTTCCCCGTCGAGCCCGAGGCCCTCGTGACGCTGCGCCCCCGGCACGGCATGCTGATGGTCCCGAGGCCCCGATGAGCGGGGCGAGCGGGGTGAGCGCCGGCTCCTACGACCCGGCCACGACGACCGCCGGGGGCCTGTCCGGCGAGCTGGCGCGGCTGGAGGCCCAGGCGGAGCTCTCCTTCGACGAGGAGCTGCGGGTCCTGCGCGACGTCGGCGTCCCCGCGCCGCTGCTGGAGCTCGGCGCGGGCTCGGGCGCCGTCACCCGGCGACTGCGGGCCGCGCTGCCGGACCTGCCCATCGTGGCCGCCGACATCGACACCGCGCTGCTGACGCACGCGGCGGACGCCCGGGTCCCCCTGATGGGCTGCGACGCCGTGCGGCTGCCGCTGGCGGACGGCGCGGTCGGCACCGTCCTGCTCCGGTACGTCCTGCAGCACGTGGCCGATCCCGCGGCGGTGGTGGCCGAGGCCCTGCGGGTGCTGCGGCCGGGCGGACGGCTGGTCGTCATCGAGGTGGACAGCATGCTGTGGGGCCTGGCCGACCCGATGTATCCGGAACTGGCCGGCGTCCACGGCCGCATGGCCGGGGCGCAGCGCCAGGCCGGAGGCGACCGGCTGATCGGCCGCAAGCTCACCCGGATCCTGCGCCGCGCGGGCTTCCGCGATGTGGTGCTGCGGCCGTTCGCCACCACCAACGACGACCGCCCCACCGAGGCGTTCGCCCCCCACATGGGGCCGGAGCGGCTGGCGCCGCTGGTCGCCTCCGGGGCCCTGTCCCTGCCCGAGCTCGCCCTGGCGGCCGACCGGTGGCGGCGTTTCCGCGCCGACCCCGACGCCTGGGTCATGCTGCTCGGCCTCGTCGTCGCCGGGACCGCACCGGGTGGTCCCGCCGAATCCGAACGGAGTACGTCATGAGCCCCTTCTGGAAGATCTTCCTGGCGATCTTCTGCTACATCAGCGCCCTTGTGGGCCTCGGGCTGGCCGTCGCCAACGCCAGCGTGAAGCCGCCCGCCACCACCCACGCCTTCGTGTACGGCGGGCTCGGCGTGGTGTTCCTCATCGTCGCCATCGCGATGAGCCGCAAGCCCCGCTACTGAGCCCCCGCTACTGAGCCCCCGCTACTGGGCACACGGACACCGCCGGCGGACCCCCGGGTCCGCCGGCGGCGCACGTTCGGCGACCGTCAGATCTGCCGGCGGGCCAGCCGGGCGAACAACCCGCCGGAGTCCTCCAGCAGCTCGTGGTACCTGCCCTGCTGGACGACGCGCCCGCGGTCGAGCACCACGATCCTGTCGGCGTCCCTGATCGTCGAGAGCCGGTGGGCGATCACGACCCGGGTGGCGTTGAGCTGGCGGGTGCTCTCCGTGACGATCTTCTGGGTGGGGTTGTCCAGCGCGCTGGTCGCCTCGTCGAAGAGCACGATGCGGGGGTGCGAGACGAGAGCGCGCGCGATCATGATGCGCTGCCGCTGCCCGCCCGACAGCGTGTTGGTGCCCTCCGACAACACCGTGTGCATGCCCATCGGCATGCTCGCGATGTCGTCGGCGATGCCCGCCATGCCGGCGGCGTCCCACGCGTCGTCGACCGTGTGATCGGTGCTGCCGATGATGTTGGTCTTGATGTCGCCGGCCAGCAGCGCGCTGTTCTGCAGGACCACCCCGCACTGGCGGCGCACCGCGCCGATGTCCAGCTCGTGCAGGTCCTGACCGTCGTACAGCACCGTTCCTGAGCTCGGCGACTCGAAGCCCAGCAGCAGCCGCAGGATCGTCGACTTGCCGCTGCCGGTCGGGCCGACGATCGCGACGAACTCACCGGGCTCGATCGACACGTCCACCTCGTCCAGGACGAGCGGCCCGTCCTCGCCGTACCGGAAGGACACCCGCGACAGCTCGATCCGGCCCGACAACTCGCCCGGGTCGGCCTTGCCCGTGTGTTCCTCCGGCTCGGCCGCCAGGATCGGCCGCAGCCGCTCCAGCATGGGCACCACGTTCATCGCCGTGATCGCCGCGCCGGTGAACTGCAGCACCGAGGCCAGCAGCAGGTTGAACGCGGCGAAGAACGCCAGGAACGCGGGAACCGGCACCTTCCCGAGCATCGGCCCGGCCACCACGGCGAAGACGACGACCGATGCGACCAGCGGGAAACCGGCGTTGAAGGTCGTGACGAAGTTCTGCACCCGTCGGGCGGACACGCCGACGCTGCGCGCCCTGAGGAACTCCGACGACCAGACCCCGAAGGCCCGGTCCTCGGCCGCCGCCACCCGCAGCTTCGGCACCGCCGTCAGAAGCTGGAAGACCCGTGACGACAGCCGCTGCTCGTGGGTGTAGAGCCGGCGCTGCAGGCGCACCTCGAAACCGCCGGCGACCGCGCACACGAGCACTCCGGCCAGCACGAGCGCCGTCGCGATCAGCGCCAGCCCCACGTCGTAGAAGTAGACGAGCGCGAGGTTGGCCAGGCCGGCGAACAGGCCGAGGGCCGCCGTCGTCATGACGCCGGACAACGTCTCCTGCACCGCGCTGACACCGAGGACCGTGGTGCCCAGTTCGGCGGTGGAGAAACCGGTGAAGAACGTCGCCGGCAGCGACAGCAGCCGCATCCACGCGCCCGCCTGCAGCCGGGCCGACGACCTGCCCTCGATACGCAGCGCGGCGAAGTTCTGCACCACCGACAGCGCGGCCGCCACGAGCGAGCCCGCGATCACCAGCAGCGCGCCCTGCACGATCATCTCGCGCTCGGCCCTGGCCACGTACGTGCCGAGCACGAGGCCGGTCATGGCGGGCACCAGCAGGCCGATGAGGGCCACCAGCGTGCCCAGGCTGAGCAGTGTCCACAGGTCCTTGCGGTTCTTGGCGAGCCCGAACCGCAGCAGCCCGCCCACGCCGGTGACGGTGGGCGGCAGCGGCTCGTACAGCACGTCGGCGTGCCGGGTCAGAGTGCCGGCCGCCTCCGCCGTGACCGGGGTGACGCGGTCCTCCCCCGGCGCGGCCATGACGTAGCGCGACCCGATGGGCAGCAGCGCCACCGGCGCCCCGTCGGCGGCGCGGTAGCCCACCATCGGCCCGATGTCCCGCCGCCACCAGCGGTCGTCCAGCCTGATCCTGCGGGTGCGCACGCCGGAGGCGAGCGCGATGGCCTGGAGCGGATCGATCCGGCCGCCGTGCGTCCCTCCCGGCGGGGGCGCGGTCACCGAGAAGCCGGCGTGCGAGTCCACCAGGCGCGCGGCGGCCAGTGCGGGCGGATCCCCCGCCACGTCGGCGAGGCGGACCCGCGCCTCGGTGTCGCGCACCAGCGTGTCGAACCCGCGGGCGGTGGCGCGCAGCACGTCCCCGCCCCGCTCGGCCCGGCTCGTCAGCACCTTCAGCTCGGCGGAGTTCCGGCGTTCGACCCGCCGGTCGATCATGTAGAGGAAGCGGGTGGTGTACTCGACCCACCGGTGCCACAGCGCGCCCTCGCCGAGCAGGTCGAGGGTCGACCGGGCGCGCAGCCGGGCCGGGCCGAGCGCCACGAGCCAGTCCCGCTCGGTGACGCAGACCTCGCTGCCCGCGCTGAGCTGACCGGCGACGCCCTCGGGCATCTCGATCACGCCTTCCTCGACGGTGATCCACTGGACGCCGTCGACCGAACGGACCGCCTCGCCCTCGCGGACGACGACGGGCTCGTGCGGCACCAGCGGGACGAAGTCGCGCGGGGGCAGCGTGTCGCGAATCGACGTGGCGAGCGCCACCACCCCGGCGTCCAGGCCCCGCACGAACTCGCGCACCGCCAGGCCGTAATCGCGGGTGGGCAGCGCGCGGACCGCCTTGCCCGACTCGGACGGGCCGTGGACGCGCCGCGCCGACAGGCCCTCCAGCCGGGCGAGCGGCAGGCGCGACACGCGGGTGCCGAGCACCGGCCGCCCGACGATGCTGTGCCTGGGTCCCCGGGGCGAGCCGAGCAGCAGAGCGCCCTGCCGCACCCGGCACAGGTAGTTCCATCTGCCGACCGGCCTGCCGTTCTCCAGGCGTACGGCGAACAGGTCGACCGCGCCGTGCTCGACCAGCAGCACCTCGCGCAGGTCGGCGAGCACGAGCAGCCGGTCGGCCGAGTAGTCCACGGGCGTGGCCGCGTCGGTGAAGAACGACGAGAACGCCGGGGATTCCGCCACGGTCGAGACGCTCACTGGTCCGCTCCCTCGCCGCCCGTCCGGGCGTTCTCGATCAGCCGCGCGTAGTGCCCGCCGAGTCGCACCAGGTCCTCGTGCACGCCGCGCTCCACCACCTCGCCCTCGTGCAGCACGAGGATCTCGTCGGCGTCCCGTACGGTCGACAGCCGATGAGCGATGATCAGGCAGGCGCATCCCCGGCGGCGCAGGTTGTCGGCGATCACCCGCTCCGTCTCCGGGTCCAGCGCGCTGGTGGCCTCGTCGAGGACGAGCAGGGTCGGCTGCGCGGCCAGCGCCCTGGCCAGCTCCATCCGCTGGCGCTGTCCGCCGCTGAAGTTGCGCCCGCCCTCGCGCACCCCGCTGTTGAGCCCGCCGGGGCGGGCGGAGATCACGTCGAAGATGGCCGCGTCGTGCAGCGCGGCGGTGACGACCTCGTCGGAGACGTCGTCGCTCCACAGCGTGAGGTTGTCGCGCACCGTGCCCTCGAACAGCGAGATGTCCTGGTCCACGTACGCGATCGAGGCCGCCAGCTCGGTCCGCGAGATCTCCTGGCGGTCACGCCCGTCGAGCAGCACCCGGCCCGACGCCGGCCCGTACAGCCCAGCCGCTAGTTTGCCGATCGTCGACTTGCCGCTTCCCGAGCTCCCCACGATCGCCACCCGGCGGCCGGGCACCACCGAGAACGACACCTGCCTGATCACGGGCTTGGCCAGCGGGTTGTAGCCGAACGTCACCTCCTGGAAGGTGATCGACCCGTCGAGGCGGCTGCCCAGAGGCCTGTCCTCGCGGTCGAAGACGGGCGCACGGGGGTGGCGTTCCACGTCGTACAGGCGCGTGATGTCGGCCGAGATGTCCTGGAGGCGCCCGCCGAGGTTGGTGAGCTGGGTGACCGGCCGCGACAGCGAGCCGAGCAGGCTCTGGAAGGCCACCAGCAGGCCGACGCTGACCGCGCCGTCCACCACCCGCAGGCCGCCGACGAGCAGGATGAGCCCGCTGTTGACCCCGGCGAGCAGTGGCGGCACGACCGTGATGACCGCGCTGGGCACGCCCAGCCGCTGCCGGGCGGTCACGGCCTTGGCCAGGAAACCCGCCCATCTCTGGAACGCGCCGGGCTCGGCGCCGGTGGCCTTGACGGTCTCCACGAGCTGCAGCGTGTTGAAGGTGGCCGAGGTGAGGTTGCCGAGGTCGGCCCGCAGGGCGGCGACCGCGTCGGTCCTGGCCCTCGACACCTGCCGCAGGACCACGATGTTGAGCAGCGCCATGCCCACGCCGATGAGGCCGAGCAGCAGGTCGTACCGGATCAGGACGACCGCGTAGAAGAGCACCAGGACGAGGTTGACGACGGTGATCGCCAGATCCCTGGACAGGATCTCGGCGACCGAGTCGTTGGCCGACACCCGCCTGGCGACCTCGGCGGGCCTGCGTTGCAGGAAGAACTCCACCGGCAGGCGCAGCAGATGCCGGAAGAAACGGGCGGAGCTGACCAGCCCCATCCGTATCTCCATCCGCAGCAGGTAGTGCCGCTGGACCGAGGTCAGCACGAACATCGCCAGGGCGGTCATCGACATCGCCAGCAGCAGCGGCAGGATGAAGCCGGGATTGCGGCCGGTGAGGATGCTGTCGATGAACACCCGGCTGAAGGCCGGCGCGACGATCCCGGGCACGACCAGCAGCAGGCTCGCCAGCAGCACCAGCGGCAGCGCCCGGCCGGAGGACAGGCGGCGCGACAGCAGCGCCTCGGCGACCCGGGTGGGGCGGCCGCCGGGCCGGAAACCGGGCCCGGGCTCGAAGGTCAGCACGATGCCGGTGAACCCCGAGTCGAACTCGTCCCAGTCGAGCAGGCGAGGTCCGCTCGCGGGGTCGTTGACCGCCACCGCCTGCCTGCCGAACCGGGTGCGGATGCCCTCGACCACCATGAAGTGCTGGAACGCCCAGAAGATGATCGCCGGTTTGACGACGTCACGCAGGTCGTCCAGCTCCATCTGGAAGCCCTTGGCCTCCAGCCCGTACTTGCGTGCGGCGGCGATCACGCTCGACGCCTTCGCGCCGTCGCGGGACACCGCGCAGGCGGCCCGCAGCTCCTCCAACGGCACGAATTTGCCGTAGTGGCCGAGGACCATGGCGAGGGCGGCCGCCCCGCACTCGACGGCCTCCATCTGGATGACGGTCGGGGTGCTCCCGCGCCTGCCGCCCCTTCGGGCACGAGTGCGCCCGCGCGGGGCGCGGGGCGGCTGGCTGTCGGCGCGGGGCGCCGTGACCTGGCTCATCCGTCTCCTTCTCAGCGTCCGAGGAGCAGGTTGAAGGGGGTCTGGCTGCTGAGCGTGACCGTGCCCGTCACCGTGACCTGCGACCGCAGCCTCGTCGGGGGACCGGTCTCGGTCGTCCAGGAGTAGCCGGAGGGGGTCGCCGCGTCGGGGAGGAGGTCGACGACCACCAGGCGGGGCGGCTGCGCGGTGACGTAGCCGCGGGCCGCGAGGTCCCCGCCGACGAGACCGGCGACGCCCTCCGCCATAAGGGGGTAGGGGCTGATCGAGGTCACCGTGCCGCGCAGCAGCCCGAACACACCGGGCGGGGCGTCGGCGACCGCGAGGTCGACCGTACGGCCGGGGGCGATGCCGAGCGCGTGGTCGCCCGGCACGAACAGCATCGCGACCAGGCGGTCGTGGGGATCGTCGGTCCGCTCCATGGCGAGCAGCCCGTCGCCCTCGCGGACCATCGCGCCCGCCCTCGCCGACGTGGTGACGACCTCCCCGGTGAACGGGCTGCTCACGGTGCGCACGGTGCCGTCGGCCCGCTGGACCTCCGCCACCGCCTGACCACGCGTCACCCGCAGGCCGGGGCTCACCATCATGGTCCGCACGGTCCCGGTGTAGGGGCTCTGCAGCTCGGCGGTGCCCGCCGGACGGGTCAGCAGCCCCTTGGCGGTGACGGTGACCGGCAACCGGCCGACGAACGACCACGCCCCCGCGGCGACGACCACGATCAGCACGACGAACGTGGCGATCCAGCCGCGCGGAGAGGCGAGCAGGGTCGGGGAGTCGAGCTCGTCGGGCTCCCGCATCCGCTGCAGGGCCTTGTACCGGAACTTCACGCCGGCACCCCCGTCGGCCATTCCGGCGGCGTCCCCGCCGCGGCACCCGGCCTGCTGCCGAGCACGAGCTCGCCCACGCTGCCCTCCGCGTGCGGGTCGAGGCCGCTGGCCGCGGCGAACTCCGCCGCGTCCCCGCCGCCGAGCCCGCAGACCGCCAGGCCCATGGCCGTGGCCACGAGGTAGAAGGTCTGGTACAGCACGCCGACGTGCTTGAGGATCAGCGAGTACGCGATGGTCTCGTACTTCCACATCACCCGGCCGAAGCGGGCCGTCACGATCAGCAGGACCTGGGGGTCCTCGGTCATCATGGCCGCCGACCTGGCCCGGTCGAGCAGGGTGCGGGTCGCCGGGCCGGGATCGGCCACCCGTTCCAGGGCGTGCGCGTGGGCGGCGTAGTGCCACAGCCCGGGCTCCAGGCCCTCGCAGGAGACGACGAGGGGGTAGACCTCCAGCTCGTGGACGGCGCCTCCGGACGGATAGGGCCGGTCGGCCAGCTCCTGGCCGTCCTCACCGGTGAACGTGCGCCGCTGGCGCATCGTACGGTAGAGCAGCTCGCCCAGGCGGTCCCGGGTGATCGGGGCGGCGGCGTCGTGCTCGCGGATCGAGCGGCGGCCCTCCAGCACCTCGGTGAGACCGGGATCGGTCTTCGCGATCGCGTCCAGGTCCGGAGGCTCCAGGGCGATCCGGGGACCGGGGAAGGCGTCCGGCGCCACCGGCAGCGGATCCCACACGCCCTTCAGGGGATAGGTGCCGCCGTAACGCCCGGTCGTGCGTGGTTCCCGGGTGCGGGTGTGCAGCCACAGGTCGGCCGGCGACCATTGGGCGAGCGGTGCGGTGCCACGCTCGGGGTCCTCCCCCTCCGGCGTCGGCCGCACCAGCAGCCCGGCGTCGGCGAACAGGCCGAGCACCGCCGCCGTGGTCCCGGCCGGCAGGCCGGGGCAGACGAGCGCGGCCGGGGTCGTCCAGTCCGCGAGCAGGCCGAGCAGCGGGGCGGCGGCCGGGGCGAGCTCGACCCCGAGGGGACTGCGGGGCGCGCGTACCACGAGCCTGCCGTCCTCCGGCGCCGCGACGGCGAACCTCGACAGGCGCACGCGGGTGTCCGCGACGAGCGGCGCGGCCGGGCGCAGGGGGCCGCCGCCGTAGGGACGCAGCACGGCCACCGGATCACCGCCGGACGGCACCACCTTCCCGCCGGACGGCACCACCTTCCCGCCGGACGGCACCACCTTCCCGCCGGACGGCACCACCTCTCCGCCGGACGGCACCACC
>NZ_JBFAOO010000123.1:0-22391 GCF_040675265.1 Microbispora sp. NPDC049633 | reverse complement strand
TGCGCCGCGCTCGTCGGCGCCGACCCCGAGGCCGCCGCCCGCAGGGTCGCCGAGCTCGCCGCCCTGGTCACGGAACGGCTCGACGCCGAGAACGGCTCGGGCCCCTATCCGGGGGTGCCGCGCGGCGCCCGCCTGTCCGGGGGCCCGGCCGGCTGGGACGACCTGGGGCGCACGAGCGGCAACCGGCCCGCCGAGCCGGCCTTCGCGACCTACGACGAGCGGCCGTTCGACGTGCTCGTCGTGCTCGACGGCGCGCAGGTGCTGCGCGGCCTGCCCGGCATGCCGCAGGTGCTGCGGCAGGGCCCGCGTGCCGGGGTCTACACGATCGCGATCGACGACGACGAGCGACTGCTGCCCGAGGAGTGCGCGACGGTCGTGTCCTGCGACCGCGACGGCGGGGTGCGCCTCCACGGCGGCGGGCTCGACCCGATCACCGGCATCCGCGCCGACCAGGTCTCGCCGTCCTGGGCCGAGCGCCTGGCCCGCGCGCTCGCCCCGCTGCGCGACGTGAGCCGCGACGACCCCTCGGCCGCCCTGCCCGACGCGGTCCGCCTGCTCGACCTGCTGGAGGCGCCGCTCGAGCCCGCCGCGCTCGCCGAGCGGCAGGGCCGTACGACCCGGGCCCTGATCGGCGTGGGACCGGACGGGCCGTTCGAGGTGGACCTGAGCACGGACGGGCCGCACGCCCTGGTCGCGGGCACGACCGGCGCGGGCAAGTCGGAGCTGCTGCAGACGCTGATCTGCTCGCTCGCCGTGGCCAACCGGCCGGACGAGATGACGTTCGTGCTCATCGACTACAAGGGCGGCGCGGCCTTCAAGGAGTGCGTACGGCTCCCGCACACGGTCGGCATGGTGAGCGACCTCGACGGCCACCTGACCCAGCGGGCCCTGTCGTCGCTGGCCGCCGAGATCCGGCGCAGGGAACGCCTGCTGCTGGACGCGGGGGCCAAGGACATCGAGGACTACCAACGGGCCCGCGGCGCCACCTGGGTGCTCGGGGCGGGCGGCGTCCTGCGGGCGCGCGGCGGCGGCATCTTCGCCGCGCCGGTGCCGGAGAGCGCCGGGAGCAAGAAGGACCTGCCGCCGCTGCCCCGGCTCGTACTGATCATCGACGAGTTCGCCGCCCTGGTCACGGAGCTGCCCGACTTCGTCGAGGGGCTGGTCGACATCGCGCGCAGGGGCCGCTCGCTCGGCATCCACCTGATCCTCGCGACCCAGCGGCCCGGCGGCGTGGTGACCGCCGACATCCAGGCCAACACCTCGCTCAGGATCGCGCTGCGGGTCACCGACGCCACCGAGTCCGCCGACGTCATCGACGTGCCGGACGCCGCGCACATCTCGCGGACGACGCCGGGCCGCTGCTACGTGCGGGCGGGATCCGGAGCGCCCGTGGCGGTGCAGACCGCCAGGATCGGCGGGCGCACCCCTCATCCGCGGAGTGCGGGGGCGGCCGACGCCGGGGACGCCGTGCGGGTGCTCGACCTGCCCTGGCAGGCGCTCGGCCACCCGCTGCCCGCCCCGCCCGCCCAGGCCGCGGACGGCACCGACCTGGCCCTGCTCGTGGACGCGCTGCGGGAGGCCGGGAGCGACATGCCCCGTCAGCCGAGCCCGTGGCTGCCGCCGCTGCCAGGCCAGGTAATCCTCGACACCGGGACCGCGGACTCCCCCGGCGGTCTGCTCGCGGGCGCCGCGCCGTACCGGCCGGGGTTCGAGGAGGTGCCGCCGCTGCCGTTCGGCGTGACCGACCTGCCGTGGGAGCAGGGCCGTCGCCCGCTCGCGCTGGACATGCGGCACGGCGGCCACCTGCTGATCGCGGGCGGCGCGCGCAGCGGCCGCTCCAGCGCGCTGCGGACGATCGCGGGCTCGATCGCGGCCGGCGCCTCTCCCGAGGACGTGCACGTCCACGCCGTCGACTGCGGGTCGGGCGCGCTGCTGCCGCTCGTCGCGCTGCCGCACTGCGGCGCGGTGGTCACCCGCGACCAGCTCGACCGGGTGGAGCGCCTGCTGACCCGCCTGCGCGCGGAGGTCGGGCGCCGCCAGCACCTGCTGGCCGAGGCCGGGTACGCCTCGCTGGCCGAGGCGCGCGCCGCCGCCCGCTCGCGGACCGCCCGCGACCGTACGGGCGTGGGGGCGCTGCCCTGGATGGTGCTGCTCGTGGACCGCTGGGAGGGGTACGTCGCCGCGTTCGAGAACTACGACTACGGGCGGCTGGTCGACGCCCTGCTGCAACTGCTGCGGGAGGGACCTGCCGTGGGCCTGCGGGCCGTGGTCACCGCCGACCGGTCGGGCCTGCTCGGGCAGATCTCCACGGTCTTCGAGGACCGGCTCGTGCTGCGGCTCGCCGACCCCGCCGACTACGGGCTCGCCGGGCTGCCGGTGCGCGACCTGCCGAGCTCCATGCCTCCGGGCAGGGCCCTCGCCGTCGGCGAGCACGGCCTGGTGGAGAGCCAGCTCGCCCTGCTGTGCGACGACCCCTCGGGCCCCGCACAGGTGGCCGTCCTGCAGGAGCTCGCCCGTACGGCGGCCGCGCGGTTCGGGGGCTCGGGCACCCTCGGCTCGGGCACCCTCGGCTCGGACCTTCCCGGCACGTGGGCCTGGCCGTCGGAGCCGCCGCTGCGGGTGGACGCGCTGCCGATGCGGATCACGGCGAGACAGGCGCTCGACCTGGCGCCCGCGCATCGGCCGCCCTCGGCCCTGTGGGCGCTGCTCGGCGCGGGCGGCGACGCTCTCGCCCCGATGGGCGTGGACCTGCAGGGCCAGGGACCGGCCGCGGTGATCGCCGGGCCGCCACGATCGGGGCGGTCGTCCGCGCTGGTCACGGCGGCGCGCTCGCTGCTCGACCGGGGCACGCCTGTGCTCGTCGTGACCCCGCGCCGCAGCCCGTTGCGCGACCTCGCCGGGGCGCCGGGGGTGCTCGCCGTGCTGGACGGCAACGCCAGAAGCGTGACCGGGGGCGGCGCGGACGACTTCGGCGGCCTGCCCGGCGCGCTCGACCCGCTCGCGCTGGTCGCCGGGCACGAGCGCTACGTGGTGGCCGTGGACGACGCGGAGCTCATCTCGCCCGACTCCGCGCTCGGCCTGGCCCTGGACGAGATCCTGCGCACCGGGCGGGACGGCGAGCACGGCCTGCTCATAGCAGGAGCCACCGGCGATCTTGCGACGGCCTACCGGGGGTTCGCGGCCGAGGCGCGCAAGGGCAGGACCGGCCTGCTGCTCAACGTGCAGAGCCCGGCCGACGGGGACCTGTTCGCCGTACGGCTGCCGCGCGGCGCCGTCGGCGGCCCTCCCGGGCGCGGCCTGCTGGTCGTCTCGGGCATCGCGACCCCGATCCAGGCCGCGGCGCCGGACTGAGTCTCCTGCGCGCCTCACGGCGAAGCTCTGGATACGGGAACCGCCGGACCTCCATGGCACCCCATGGTGGTCCGGCGGCCGGCTGTCAGCGAGTCGCGGACTCGATGTTGCCGCGGTAGGTGGTGATGACCCGGGAGGCCTCGTTGAGCTCTTCCGCCATGCGCTGGAACGCCGCTCGGTAGCTCTGCCATGCGTCGTGGAAGCGCTGCGCGCCGGGGCCGGTCCAGGCGGTGCCGACCTTGGCCGCCTCACGGTCGAGGTTGGCCATCGTGGCGCGAACCTGGTCCGCCTGCTGGCTGAACTGCGCGGCCATGCCCTGCATCTCCGCGGGGTCGCCGCCGAGCAAGCTGTTACTCATCCAGTCACTCCTTCATCGACAAAGGGGCCGCCCTCACCGTAAGTCGTTTGTCAATCATGTGAACCCCTTATGCCGAGCGGCTATACCGAGGACCGGGAGAATCCGGCTTTTCCGCCACCCCATTCCCCTTTTTTCCTAACGCCCGGAAAGTTTGGCGAAGGGAGAGCGAAAGCCTCGCCGGCCCTAGGCCGATGCCGCGGCGCCGTTGATCGTGGCCCTTCACACCGGTCCGCTCAGAGGCGGGCGGGGTCGTCGCCACCGAACCATCGATGCACGGCTGCCCGAAGTGCTTCGATCTCCGTGGAATCCGGTTCGGGTGATGCGGACGCCCAGGCCACATAGCAGTCCGGGCGAAGAAGCAGTGCGGTGGGTGCCGGGACCTGAGGGCGCGCGGTGACGATGTCGACGTGGTCGTGCCGCGGTCCGAGCGCCTGCGCCAGCGACGCTCCTTCGGTCAGGTCGAGCAGTAGGGGGCGCGCGGTTCTGGTCAGCTCGGCCAGCCGGACCGGCCCGGCCGGGGTGTGCAGTTCCATGTCCGGCGCGAACCGGCCGATCAGCGGATGCGCCTCGGGTTCGCCCATGTCGTAGCGGACGTCGGCGCCCGCGACGAGTTCGGCGAGGCGCTGCACGGTGCTCTGGTCGCGGAGCAGCTCGGTGAACAGTTCGCGCAGTCCGGTGACGTCGCCGCCGGGGGCTATCAGGGCCGACTGTGCCTGCGCATTCAGGATCATGCGGTGGGCGGCGAGTCGCCGCTCGGCCTCGTAGCTGTCCAGCAGGCCGGGCGGGGCGGTGCCGCGGATCACGGCGGCGAGTTTCCAGCCGAGGTTGACCGCGTCCTGAAGGCCGAGGTTGAGCCCGGGTCCTCCCCCGGTGGCGGCGTACACGTGAGCGGCATCACCGATCAGGAACACCCGGCCGTCGGCGAACCGGTCGGCGACCCGGGTGTTGCCGCCGGTCAGGCGACGCAGCACGTGCGGGCCCGGGCCATCGGGCGCACCCAGCGACACATCGACGCCGAGCACCCGGCGGACGCTCGCCCGCAACGCTTCAAGGTCCATCGGGGCGTCGGTCGCGGGCAGGTCCCACTCCGTGGTGCTGACCAGCGCCGGGTGGCCGGGCATCGGTGCGTAGGAGAACCCGCCGCGCTCCGTGCGCTGGGGCAGGAACGGCAGAACAGCGCCGTGGCCGGGCACGTTCAGCGCGCCGGTCGCGGGATCGATCCAGTCCTCCGGAAGGTTCACGTGCGCGGAGAGGACGGTCATCCGGTCATAGGTGACGCCGGGGAACCCGATGCCGGAGAGCTTGCGGGTGGCGCTGTGCGCTCCATCCGCGCCGACGAGGTAGCGGGCCCGCAGCCGGTAGGCCCCGCCGGGGTTCGCGACATCGATGGTGACCGCGTCGTCGTCCTGGGACACACCGACGACTTCGTGTTCCCGCCGGATTTCCACGCCCAGTTCGATGGCGCGCTCCTGCAGGACCTGCACGATGCGGCGCTGCGGCACCGGCAGGGCGTAAACGGGGCTGTCCTCCAGCAGGCTCAGGTCCAGGCCCAGCGCGCCGAACATGAAGTACGCGGAGTTCGGCTGCGGGGGTGCCGGGCTGCCGCTGAGAGGTTCGTGCAGCCCTCGGCGGTCGAGCATTCTCACGACCTGGCCGAGCAATCCGTTCGCTTTCGGTTCCTCGCTCATCTCCGGCAGCCGCTCCAGCACGACCGGCCGAACCCCTGCCAGGCTCAGCTCGCAGGCCAGCATCAGCCCGTTGGGGCCGCCGCCGGCGATGACGACATCTGTGATCACGTGTTCTCCCTTGCTCACACGGACGAGAGCAGGGCGGATGGAGCGCTGAAACGCACCTGGGCCGCTGGGACATCCTCCCTGCCGGGAGGCAGACTAGAGAGAAAACTTGCGCGTACGCAAGTTTGCGGGCACGCATCGAATCTGGGACGCTGGGACGGTGGAGACGAGACCGACCGGGTTGCGCGAGCAGAAGAAGCAGGCCACGCGAGAGGCGTTGCGCGCGGCGGCACTGCGACTGGCTCTCGAGCGCGGACCGGACAACGTGCGCGTGGACGACATCGCCCAGGCCGCCGGTGTCTCCCCCCGGACCTACAACAACTACTTCTCCAGCCGGGAACAGGCGATCGTGGCCGCCATCACCGGCGAACGGGAAGCACGGGTCGCGGCGGCCGTGGCCGAGCGGCCCGCCGACGTCGGCCTCGCCGAGGCTGTCGTCGACGCGATCGTGGACCAGTACACCGATCCCGGCCAACCCGGTCGCGACGCGCTCCTGCTGATCACCACCCGCCCCGCACTGCGCGACGAGTTCGTCGACGCCGCCGCCGCGATCGAACATCCCCTCAGCGACGCGATCGCCCGGCGCCTCGGCCACACCGGCGGGCACACCGCCCGCGTGCTCGCGGCGAGCGTGGCCGCCGCAGTCCGCCTTGCTCTCCGACAATGGCTGCAGACGACCGTCGCATCCTCCACGACCAGCGGGCTTGTCCTGCCGTCCGGCTCCCTGCCGGACCTGCTGCGCACCACGCTCGCACCGCTCACGCCCGCACTCGACGCCGCCGAGAGACAAGCAGGCCGCCGCCCGCCTCGGTGAACCGGTCCCGGCCGCCCCGGCCCTCACCGGCCCGCGACGGCCGCTCCGTGCGAACGTGGCGGTAACCGTACAAGCTTCAACGACCTGCACAAAGCGGAACCACCGAGACACCGCGGAGATCACAGGGACGCCGCCGGATCAATATGCTGACGGTCATGCCCTCTGACAGGGAGAGGTGACGTGCAGACCCGGAAGGACCTCTACCAGGCATACCGGCTGATGCAGCAGCGCCTGGGTCAGGCCCTGCTGCAGGGAGAGCCGGACGTGGCGGAGTCGCCGATGCGGCGGCACAACCTGGCCACGTTCTGCGGAGTCCTGCTGTCGGTGCTCCTGCTCGCCGTCTTCGGCATCTGGGGGGTGATCAAGCCGGGCGGCGCCACCAAGCTCACCGAGCCCGGCCAGCTCCTCGTCGAGCAGGACACCGGCGCGACCTACGTCTACAGCCGGCAGGAGCGCGTGCTGCTTCCCGTGGCGAACTACGTCTCCGCCCGGCTGCTGCTCGACACCCCCGACGTGACGGTGCGCGACGTCTCCGCCGCCTCGCTGGCCGAGCTGCCGCGCGGGCCGCTCGTCGGCATCCCCGGCGCGCCCGACTCGCTGCCGGCCAAGGACAAGCTGGTGCACGGCCCGTGGTCGGTGTGCGTGGTGGACGGCCCCGACGCCACCGGGGCGCCACGGCCGTACGTCACGCTGGTGGGCGGCCTGGACGTCGGCGGCAGGCCCCTCGGCGGCGGCGCCATGGTCGTGGACGACGGCCGGCAGAAATGGGTGGTCTGGGGCGACCGGCGAATGCGGGCGAGCTCCAGCGCGGTGAGCGCGCTGAACGCGCAGCCCAGGAAGGTGCCCGCCGCCTGGCTCAACGCCGTTCCCGAGGGCCCCGACTTCGGCGGCCCGAAGGTGCGCGACCTGGGCAAGAAGGTGCGGGGGCCCGGCGGAGGCACGGCGGCGATCGGACAGGTCTTCACCGTGCCCGGCATCGCGGACGCCCCCGCCCGCTGGTACGTCCTGCTGTCCGACGGCCTCGCGCCGATCACCCTCACCCAGGCCACGCTCATGCTGGCCGACCCCGGCATCAAGGCGGCGTACGGCAGGCGTCCCCCGCGGGCCGTCCCGATCGACGCGGCGACGGCCAACGCCGCGCCGTCCAAGCAGAGCGTGACGGGAGGCGGGCTGCCCGAGGCGATGCCCGCCGTGGTCTCCCCCTCCACCACCACGCCGCTGTGCGCGGTCTACGCGGGCGCCCGCGGCGGCTCCACCCGGGCGACCCTGACGGTCGGCGCCTCGATCGCGATCCCCACGCCCCGGACCCCCGGCGGCCAGGAGAGCTTCGACCAGGTGCTGCTCCCGCCGGGATCGGCGGCGGTCGCCGGGCTGCTGCCGGGCGAGGGACAGGTGGCGTCGATCACGAACTACTACCTGGTCACCGACCAGGGCCGCAGGTTCGCCGTCGCCTCGGCCGACCTGCTGCCCAAGCTCGGCTACGCCGCCTCCGACGCCACGCCGGTGCCCGCGCACCTGCTGCATCTCATCCCCGAGGGGCCGGCGCTCGACCCCTCCGCCGCCCGGGTGCCCGTGCCGGTCGGCAGATAGGTCAGCCGTTCAGACTGCGGAAGTCGTCCAGGTTCTGCTGGTAGAACGCGATGTCCTCGGCCAGCCGGTCGCGCAGGAAGCTCTCGGGCTCCGCCTCGCGGGCGGCCAGGCCCGTCTCGGTCCAGAAGGCCTCGGCGGGCACCTCCCGCTCGCCGGGCGGGAGGAACTTGAGCACCTCGCCGAGCGCGTCCCTGGCCGACTCCCAGCCGCTCACCACCCGCAGGAAGAGGCTCTCGTCTCCCGGCTCCTCGGCGTACTCGAGGTCGTCGGCGAGCGCCCGGCGCGCGTACCCCGCGCTCGCGAGCCGCCACTGGCCGGGATCGAGCAGCTCGGACAGGCCGACGCCGAACGGCTCCCCCTCGTCCCGGGCCTCCGCCTCGCTCGCGTACGGCACGAGCACCTCGACGCCGCCGGACCGCAGCGTCCATCCCTCGGGACCCTCGACCGGCGGCTCCTCCCGGCCGGCCTCCACCGTCAGCGCGAGATACAGCCGGGCCTCCGCGAGCGTCCGCGCGTACGAGATCGGCACTGCCTGCTCCATTCCGGCCACCTTACGCCCCGGCCAGCTCGCGGTAGGTGTCGCGGACGACGAGCAGCCGGTCGAGACGGAACCGCCCCGGCTCCGCGGCGCGTACGGCCCGTCCGCGCTCCGACCAGAACGCCTCCTCGGGCACCTCGTCCTGCCCGGGCGGGACGAACTTGATCACTTCCTCGACCGCCGCCCGCGCGACGGACAGCGCCTGCCGCCGTTCTCCCTCCAGCCGGGGGCCCTCCGGCACGTTGCCCGCCGCCAGGTCGGCCACCCACATCCACTCGCCGGGATCCAGCAACTCGGACGGCTCCGCGCCGCCGAACGTCGGATAGCCGGTGGGCGTCACCTCGCGCTCGGGCAGGCCGAACAGGTACTCCCGCTCGGCGCCGCACGCCGCGCACCGTCCCTCATAACAGGTGACCAGCTCCCCCTCGGCACTCGCCAGGCCGCTGTCCCAGTCGGTGCCGGCCGAGCCGCAGGCGCAGGGGTTCAGGTCGAGGTAGAGATGCGCCTCGTCCCTGCTCCTCGCGATCGAGTACGGCATCAGATCACCTGTCCTTGTCCGGTCTCCTCCGGCTCGGGCACGTCGTCCTCGTCGTCGGGTGGCTCCCCGCCGGAGGGGTTGCTGAGCCTGCGCATCCGCTCCCACACGTCGAGGACCGGTGCGGGAGGCGGCGCGGTGACCCACGGCGGCGGGGGCGCCGGCTGCCCCCGCGCCCCGAGGTCCCGGGCGACCGCCTCGATCTCGTGCCGCAGCCGCGCCCGTTCCTCGTCCGAGGACGCCGCCAGCCACTTGCGGGACAGGTAGGCGTGCTCGTTGCGGCGGGCGGCGGCGCACGCGTCGTAGCCGGGATTCAGGGCGTTCAGGAAGGCGCGCACCACGCCCTGCTCCGCCGCGGCGCGCTTCTGCAGGGTGTCGCTGACCTCGTGCAGCAGCACCCGGGCCACCACGTCGGGGGCCAGTCTCGGCGCGAGCCGGGTCACGTGCGGGTCCGTGCCCGTGTGGACCTCCGTACGGCCCGGGCGTCGGCCGCCCGGGTCCTCGGGCAGCACGACGAAACGCTGGGTGCCGAACCGGGCGGTCTCGACGGTGACGACCCTGCCGTCCGGCGTCACGGTCACGACCTGGACGCCCCTGCCGAAGTCCGACGGGCGCAGGTCGGCGACGGCCGGGGGGATCTCGTCGTTCGACAGGTCCGGCAGGTGCGGGGCCCGGCCGTCGGCCACGAAGGCGGTCCGCTCGATGGCCTCGGCCGTCACGCTGCCGCCGGGAGGGCCGGTGACGAGGGGGTTGCCGCCCCAGGTGCCGTCCGCCGCGGTCTCGGGCACCGGCCAGCCCGGGCCGGCCGGGGTGTCCCTGGGCACGCCGAGGGCGTCGAGCCGTTCGGCGATCCGGTCGGCGAACCCGCTCGGCCGCCCGTCGTACAGGTCGCGCAGGTCGAGGTCGTGCCGGGCGGCCAGCGCCACCAGGTCGGGCGGGACCCTGCCGAGCGCCTCGGCGAAGGAGTCGCCGGTCAGCTCGCCCACGGGCGTGGCGCGGTAGCGCTCGACGGTGCCGTCGGGCCGCCTGAGGTGGAGGTGGACGTCGGCGCCGAGGTCGCGGGCGAGCAGTCTGGCCTCCTCCACGAGCGCCATGGGATGCGCGTGGTCGAGGTCGGCCACGATGCCCACCGGCAGCGTTCCGGTCCGTCCTCTGAGAGCCTCGGCCATCGCCCTGGTCGGCTGCGCCGGGTCGTACGACGGGTGCCTCGCGGCCATCCCGCGCACGGCGTCGCGGGAGAAGAACACGCCGGGCGTCGCGGGCCGCTGCCGCCGGAAGTCCCACCGCGGCCGGGCGGGGCCGGCGTCGCGACGGGCCAGCATCTCCTCGAACGCGTGCTGGAACATGATCAGGTGGGCCCTGCCGGTCGCGCCGTGGGGTATCTCCACCGCCCGCAGCAGCGTCTCCGCGCCGTCCGGCGCCACCCGGCGCACCTCGAACCGGAGGTCGAAGTCGACCCGGAACCGCACCAGGGCCCCGGTGCCCTTCTCGAACACGCTGGTCTCGTCGCGGACGCCGCCGCTGCCCGAACTCGACTGCGCGGTCTGGTCGCCGGCGCCGACGTCGGTGCCGGCGCCCGCGGCGAGCCCCCCGCTGTACGCCCGGCCGAGCGGCAGCATCTGCCCCCGGTCGGTGGACGTGCCCGCGACGTTCTGCTCGCGGTCCACCTGCCCCAGCTCGGTGTCCTGCAGGTTCAGGGCCACCGGGTCGGGCTCGGAGAGGTCCGCGTGCACCCGGACGTCCACCACCTGGCCGGGGCGGCCCGGCATCGGCAGCCGGATGAGCCGGTGCCCGTCGGGGCCGGTCATCCGCTCCAGCCGGGTCGCCAGCCCGTTGCCGGTGAAAGCCTTGGCCAGCTCGGCGTAGTGCTCCATGGCGGCGGCCCCGCCGAGAAGGTCCGGCCGGGCGAGCCGGCCGAACACCGCGCGCAGCAGCCCGTCGGACCTGATCCCCTCGGTCGCGAAGACCTCCGGCGGCACGACCCGACGTACGTCGGGCCGCGCTGGCGGCCGCGCGGGAACCGTGCCCTCCTTCGCCACCATGCCGTCCGGCAGCACCCGGGTCATGGTGCCGCGCAGCGTGACGTGGCTGGTCCGGGGGACGCCGGTGGTCCTGGCGACGGCGCCGCGCAGGCGGCCCGACGACCGCTCGACCTCGATCCTGATCGTCACCGGATGTTCGACGAGCTGCCCGCCCCGGAACGCCGAATGCCGCTGGATGCGGGTCCGCTGCGTGCCGATCGAGGCCGAGCCGGTGTCCGAGCGGTCGGTGGCGACCGCTCGGCCGCCGCTGCCCACGTCCTGTCCCGCTCCGGCCTTCGCGTTGCCGCCGAACGTCCTGCCGGACGACTCGGCGGCGTCCTGCTGGCCGTAGAGGTAGTCCTGCAGGATCTGGCCGAAGTTGTGGACGCTCCCGCCGTACGTCGCCTGGTCGCCGTGGAGCTCCGCCGTGATCCTGAGCGTCACGTCCTCGGTGAGGTGCGGGCCGATCTTGAGCGAGTACGTCTTGACGAAGCCGGCCGGTCCGGTCATGTCGTCGAGCTTGCCCCACCAGCGTCGGCCGGCGAAGTCGCCGAACAGGCTGCGCAGCAGGATCGGGTCGCGCTTCAGCGCGCCGGGCGCCACCGTGCCGATCTGGCCGAGCACCTGGTCGAGCAGCCGGGTCGGTGTGCCGTCCGGGGCCGTGAGCCGGACCGTCTTCACGGTGCTCTCACCGAGGGAGTCCTCGTACAGGTCGGGGACGTCCACCCGGGTGGCGAGGTCCGGCAGCCTGTCCTGCATCTGCTTGAGCCCGGGCGCCCGGCCCATGGGGAAGTCCTTGACGAGCCGTTCGAAGAGCACGGCGCGGGGATGCTTGCGCTCCAGGTCGAGCCGGGGATGACCGGCTCTGCGCGCCAGCGCCCGGTCGGCCAGGTATCTGCGGACCATCGGCACCGCCGTACGCGGGTCGAGCTCGAGGGTGCCGTCGAGCAACCGCGTCACCGCGTCGGCCACCTGGCCGAGCGGGAGCTTGACCTCGCCCTTGCCGTACAGGGCGAGGGCGTCACGCTCGGGGAGGGAGTAGACGACCGTTCTGCCTGGCAGCTCGGCGTTGGCCCGGCGGTTTCCCGACTCGTCCCCGGAGACCGTGATGTCCGCCTTCATCGCGAACACATAATGCTTGCCGGTGTCGATGGCCAGCCGTTCCCTGCCCCAGATCGCCGTATCGGTGATCGAGGACGCCCTGCTCCCCGCCCCGGACACGCCGGCCTCCTGCGTGCTGCCGAACGGGTCGGGCAGATCCTCCTTGACGCCGGTCGAGACGTCCGCGGACCGTCCGCGCCGGGTCTCCATCCGCGTGGAGTGCGCGCCCATCGTGAAGTTGATGTCGCCGATCACCAGGTCGGCCGCGGTGACGAACGTCGACTCGCCCGGCTCGGCCGTGATCCACGCCGACGCCCGGTGCGTACGCAGGCCGCGCGGGCGCACGGCCGTCGCGGTGCCGTACGTGCCGGCCGGCCCGTCGGCGTCGGCGACCAGCCACTCCGGGTGGGAGATGAGGCCGCGTACGTTGAACGTCTCGGCGAGGTGGTGGTACGACATCGAACCCGGCCGCATCGCCCTCGGCAGCACCGAGCCGAGGGCGTCGAGCACGCCGCTCCCGTCCACGTGCAGCAGGGTGGCGAGGCTCAACGCCTCCCTGGACGTCGGGTGGGCGGGCGCGACCTCCGTCCGCCGGTCCGGCAGCAGGTCGGAGGGCAGCAGCACCCGCATCCACACGCCGTCGCTCTCGGCCAGCGTCCTGGTCTTCCCGCCGTCCTCGACGAGTTCCACGGTGAGCGTGTGCGGAACCTCGAAGACCGCCGCCGGAGCGGTGGCCTCGATCAAGGTGACGTGGTTGACCGTGTCGTTGAGGGTCGTGCCGGCCGTGCGCCCCTTGCTGCCGTGGAAGCCCGGCCCGCCGCCGGTCGAGCCGTCCTCGCCCGGCTTCGTCTCCAGGCCGACGCCGGCGCCGAGGTCGCCGGACCGGCCGGCCGACCGGCCGACCGACCGGCCGGAGGTCTCCGACGAGATGTCCAGGTCCGCCACGACGTCGGCCTCGCTGGTGCCCTGGAACTCCTCCCTGCCCGACTGCCGCAACCGGATGCGCATGGTGTAGTGCCGGCTGGGCCGGCCGATGCCCTGGCTCACCAGGTCGAGGACGATCCCGTCCTGCCTGGCCTGGTCGTATCCGGTCTGCAGCCGGGCCGGGGAGAACTGTTCGGCCACCTCGATCATGTTGGCGATCTGGCTCGCCCGGGTCAGCGGGTCGCGGGACAGGCCGCCGTTCTCGTCCGGCAGCAGGCCCTGCTCGCGCAGCGCCGCGATGACCTTCGCGCGCACCTCGTCGAAGTTCCGGACGCTGTCCTGCCGCTCGCTCGCCTGGACGAGCGCGGGCCCTGCCCCGGACTCGCGCGACCAGCCGGGCAGCTCGGGCAGGCGGCCCTTCGGCACGCCGGGCTTCGGGTCGTCCCGCAGCCGGCCGTCCTTCCGCACGGCCGACCGGTCGACGGGAAGGCCGTGACGGTAGGCCTGCGACTCGGGCATGCGGAACAGGCCCGAGCTCGTGCCCTTGATGGGGGTGCGAGGGGCGTCGTCGCTGTTCAGATGCACGGTGACCGTGTGTTCGAGCTCCAGCGCGTACGCCTGGGTGTGGCCCGCCCAGCGCTGCACGCTCGGCCGGATGGCGGTCCCGCCCGCGCTCATCGACCGCGACCGCGACCAGAAACGGCCGAGCCCCATGGTGAACCGCGGTGTGGCGGTCTTGTACCCGTCGAGACCGACGTCGCCGAGCATGCCCTGGTCCTCGATGGGGAGCTTGACGCCCGCGGTGCCCTTCACCTCCCCGGAGCGGCCGGCCGAGCGCGAGCCGGACGCGCCCGAGAATCCGACGCGCAGTCGTTCCAGACGGTGCTTGACGCTCGGCCTGCCGACCGGCCGTGCCGTCTTCATCAGGACCTCGGTCTTGATCCGCACATAACCGATCACCCGCCCGTTCGCGGTGATCGGGCGGCGCAGGCCCTCGGGATCGTTGATCGCCTCGCCGAGCCGGGCCGGCAGCTCCTTCGTCAGGATCGTGAAGATCTGGTCGCGCGTCATGCCGCCGATCTCGGGCCGGCCGGCCCCCGCGGCGGTGCGCTCGGCGAGATCCGCGAGCCCGGTCAGGCCGGTGACCGAATGCTCGGGGTACGGCGTGCGCCGCCACTGGTTCTCCGGCAGCCGGGTGACCTCGGCCGGTCCCCGCTCCGCGTGCGTGTGCGGCAGATAGATCTGCAGGCTCCGCGCGTCGCCGGTCGTGCCGCTGTCCACGCGCGCCCGCTCGGTGCCGTTCGCGGTGCGCAGCTCCACCTCCGCCGAGGCGAGCCCGTCGAGCACCAGCGCCTCACCCGCGTTGTCCTGCACCGCACCGGCCAGCGCGAACTCCGCCGCGTTGCCGTTGAACGACTCGCTCCCGCCGACGCTGAATCCGCCCTTGAACAGGCCGAACCTCATCAGCGTCGCGAGCCAGTGGGTGTCCTGCCACGGCTTGCTCAGGGCGTTCAGGTCGAAGTTCGGCGCCAGGCTGAGGGCGCGGTTGGCGGTGGCGGAGGCCGAGCGGCCGCCCTGCGGCAAGTGGCCGAGCATCGACTGCGCGTGGCGCACCGGATGGCCGAAGACCTCGACCAGGTCCGTGACCTTCAGCCGCAGCCGCAGCTCACCGCGCGTGCCGCGGCCCACCCGCAGCAACGCGCCGTCCGGCGACACCAGCCATCTGAAGTTCGAGCGCAACACGTGCGACAGCTCGTCCGGCGAGTAGCGCTGGTCGACGCCCGCGCGTTCGAGCATGTCGTTGACGACCTGCGTGAGCCGTTCGAGATGGGGCAGCCGGCCCGCCGGTGTGGCCTCCGGCAGAACCTCGGACAGGGCCCTGGATGCCGGCACGGCGTCCGCGAACGCCTCCGTGTACGCGGTGTGGGCGGCCTCCGCCTCCCGGGCCGACTGGGCGATATTCGCCGGCAGCGGCCCCGTGCTACCCGTGGGCAGGGCGTTCAATGCCTTCTCGAGCTTCTCGTAGGCCCTGCGTGCCTCGGCCGCCTGCGACGCCGCCCGCTCGTAGGCCTCCTTGCTCCGCTGGGCGCGCTCGGCCGTCCTGCGGTGGACGTCGCGGTCGGCCAGCGCCTTGCGGCGGCGTTCCCCGGCGGCGTAGTCCTTCTGGCGTGCCGCCTTGCGTGCGTCCTTGTCGGCCTTGTGCGCGTCGAGCAGGGCCGTTCTGAGGCTCTTGTCCTTCTCCTGTACGGCCTTGCTCAGCTCGTCGGCCGCGTCCGCCAACGTCTCCCGCTGGGTGCGGACCCGCGCGAGCAGATCCGCCACCGGATCGGGCGCGCTCTGGGTCGTCGTGCTGTTCTGCGCTGTCGTGTTCTGGGCTGTCGTGTTCCGGGCTGTCGTGTTCCGGGCTGTCGTGTTCTGCGCTGCCTGGGTCTGGGCCGCCGGGTCGGGCGCGGCCGGGGAGGCGGCGGCGGCCGGCGGCCGGGGCGCCGACCACGGAGGCGCCGGGGCGACGTGCCCGAGTCGCTCGATCTCGCGCGCCAGCTGCTCGATCTCGTGCGCGATGGCGGCCCGTTCCTCCGCCGGGGCCGCCCGCCACGTCCGCTCCAGCAGGGCGTGCTCCCGGTAGCGGGCCGTCACGCAGGCCGCGGCGTCCGGCTCCGCCGTACGGCTCAGGAAGGAGCGGATCACCCCCTGCGGGGGGCCGGACAGCCGCTGGAAGACGTCGCTGATCTCGTGCAGCCAGACCCGGGGCAGGATGTCGTTCGCCAGGCGCGGCGACAGCCGTACGACGTGGGGGTCTCGGGCCGTGCCCGCCCGGACCCTGGTCCTGGCGAGCCGGCCGCCGCGCACCCGGCCGATCTCGTACCGGAAGTGCTGGGCGCCCGACCGGCCCGTGTTCACGACGACCGTCCGCTCGCCGGCCCGGTTCAACCCCGTCACGTCAGGGCCGACGTCGGACGGGTGCAGCGCCAGGAAGCCCTGCTCCGCCTCCCCCGGCGACAAGTCGGCCAGGTGCGGCGGCCTGCCGTCGGCGACGAAGCGGCTTCTCTCGATGTCCGGGGCCGTCACCGTGCCACGGCCACGGGTCGTACGAGGTCCGGGCCGAGTGGCGGCTCGCGGGCTGGATGGTGGCGTGGACGGTGGCGTGGACGGCGCTGAGGACGGTGCCGTGGACGGCCCCGGCCCTCGTGTCGCCGGATTGGCGGTCCCGGACGGATCCGGCGCGGCCGGACCGCCGGCGAGGCTCTCGGCGCGGCGGACGATCTCCGCGGCCGCGCCGGCGGACCGGCCGACACGAAGAGCATGGTCGGGTCCGTACGGCCGGACCGCCGCCTCCTCCACCAGCCCGGCCCCCGCGTCGCTCAGCCGGTCGGGCCGCCAGCCGCGTGGGTTGTCCTCCAGCACCTCGCCCGCCACCTCCACGGCGGCGGCGCGGCCGTCCGGCGTCGTGCCGGACAGGCGGGCGAGCGCGTCGAGGGCTCCCTCCACCGGGAGACCCCGGCTCTCCTCCGCGATCCTGGCCCCCAGCAGGGCGGCCGCCTCCGCGCGCAGCCGGTGCGCGTCCACGCCCTCGGCGGCACGCGCCGCGAGCCGGTCGGCGAGGGCCTCCATGTCCTCGGCCGAGAGCTCGATCGGCCTTCCGTCAGGACCGGTCAGCCTGGCGCCCCGGCCGTCGCGCAGGAGAAGCACATCGGGCGCGATCGTGAACAGCGTGTCGGAGACCGCCGTACGAGCCGACGCGTGCGCCGCCGAGGCGGCGGGGGATGCGGGGGGTGCTGTGGACGCCGCCGTCGCACTCGACGCGGCGGGAGCTACGGCCGGGGCGCCCGGCGTCGCGGTGTTCGCCGTGGAGGCCGACACGGCACCTGCGGCACCGGTGCCGGCACCACCCGCGTTGCCCGGGCTCGCCGGGCCGGTCGCGGTAGACGCGCCCGCCGCTGTGCTTCCCGCGCCAGTCCCACCGGCCGCATTGGTGTTGGCCACGTTCGCGGCGCTGGCCGCGTTGGCCGCGTTCGCGGCGCTGGCCACGTTCGCGGCGCTGGCCGCGCTGGCGGCGTTGCCTGGGCCGGCCGCTCCCGGGTCGGCACCGCTCGCGCCGACCGCATTGACCGCGTTGGCCGCGTTGGCGCCATTCGCCGCGTTGGCGCCATTGGCGGTGTTGCTTGGACCGGCCGCGCCGGATTGCGCGGCGGATGCGGCGGTGGCGGACGACTGGCTGGACGCACTCTGCGCCGCGGCCGGCGCCTGACCGCTGCTCGCGGCGGACGCCGCCGCCGCGTTCCCGGTACCCGCGCTGGGTGAGCTGCCCGTGTTGCCCACGTTGGACGTGCTCGCGGAACCGGCCGCACCGGATTGCGCGGCGGACGTGGCGGTGGCGGACGACTGGCCTGGTGCGTTGGACGCCGTGCTCGCGGAACCGGCCGCGGCGGGTGTGGCGGCCGACGCCTGCGTGGAGCCGTTCGACGTGGCATGCGACACCGGCCCAGCCCCACCGGGCGCGGCGGCCGGACCGGTGAGGGGTTGCGTTGCGACGGACGCGGTGCTCGTGCCGCCCGCGCCGTTCTGCCCGCCGTTGCTCGCGGTCTGGCCGCCGCCGGCCGTACCCGTCTCGCCGGAGCCCGCAACGCCGCCGGACGGCTGTCCGGCGGCGGGATCGGAGAAGGCGCGGATCAGGTCGGTGCGCACACTCGTGTCGTACGCCGAGGCCAGGGCCGTACGCGGGCTGACGACCGCCTGGACGACGTCGGGGTTGAACGGGCTGATCGTGTTCGTACGGCCGGCCCCGCCGAGAGCGGCCCCCAGCAGCGACTCCCCGTCGGGCATCTCCCACTGGCCGTACACGAGCCCGTTGCCCAGCATGCTTCCGGCCGGGGAGGCGATGACGTTGGTCAGGCCGGTCGTCAGCGCCCTGCCGGGGAAACGCCTGAACGCGTTGCCGACACCCGGCAGGTCGGTGTTCAGCCTCCTGAGCAGGGGCGTCCTGTTGACCAGGTTGCTCACGGGGCGCGCTGCCCGCAGGCCGATGGCCCCGCCGCCGGCCGCGCCCACCGCGATGGCGCCCGTCCTCCTCCAGTCCCGGCCGTCGCGGGTGCCCATCTCCTGCTGCTTACGCTGGGCGATGTCGTCGCCGGCGACCTCCTCGCCGACCTCCTCGACGATCTCCCTGCCGAGGGGGTTGGCGAGGATGCGGCCGAGCAGGCCGGCCCGGACCGAGGCGAGCGCGGTCCCCCGCGCGAGCGCCTGGGCGGCGGCGGGGCGTCCGGCGGCGACGGCGAGCCGTTCGAGGATCTTCAGTGTCTCGGCCCGGGCGCGGGCGGCGATCGGCCCGATGAACCTGGTGGAGGCGCCCGCCGAGTAGAAGGCGGCGACGAGTGCGATGAACGTGGCGATCAGCGCGATCCAGAACACCACGTTGACCGACAGCTTCGAATACTGCGTCTCACGGGCGAAGTCGTCGGCCTGCGCGGCATAGGCGAAGTGGTTGTTCGCGACGCCGAGCAGCCCGGACTGCTCCGAGTAGTGCTCGCCGAGCCGGTTGATGAACGCCTGCATCGACGGGCCCTGCATTCCGCTGAGCACGGAGACGGCGGCGGTGCCCACCGGATCGACGGACCGCACCAGGCTCACGGTCGCGGCCCGGTGCGCCCTGGCCAGCTCCCACAGCAGGCTCTCGCTCGCCTCCGGCCACGTCTGGCCGGCCGTGAGCAGGGCGATGAGGTCGTCGGCCCAGTCGGGCAGCGACTCGCCCCAGGCGGGCGTGACGTCGACGACCGAGCCGCCGCCGTCGGCGAACGCGGGCAGCCCGTCGCCCATGGTCGGGTTGACCTGGCTGTTCGCCGCGTCCGGGCTCGTCCCCGATGTGGCGGAGTGAGTCATCCGTCAGACCCTTCTCAGGATCTCGTGCACCTCCCTGGCCCGTGCGGCGTCCATGCCGCGGGCGTTCTCCGCGCTCCGCCGTACGGTCGGGCCGAGCTCGACCACCTTGCCGACGAGCTCCGCACCCCGGTCCATCAGCTTCTCCGGCCCGTCGCCCCGGGTGTACGCGGAGTGGAAGGCCGAGCCCGCCGTGTCGTGTCCCCACGGCGAGGCGGCGTTGAGCCGCCGGATCTCCCGCAGACTGGCGAGGTAGCCGCTCTCCGCGTCGGACGAGGCGGCGTGCCACTGGGACAGGCCCTTCGCGAGCTGCTGCGGGCGGATGTCGACATAGTTCACTTCGAAAAGCTCGCTCATCTCTCCCCCGGTGGCTTCGGCAACCGCGTCGACATCTGCTCCAGCACGGCGTCGAGATCCCCCTCGATGTGCGCCCTCATCTGGTCGGCGGGGATGATCGGCGCGAAGATCTCGACGACCCGGTCCTGGGCCCTGGCCACGGCGGCGTGGATGGTCCGGGTGATGGCGTCGGCCAGGCCGCGCGCGTCCTGCCGGCGGTAGATGCGCGGGTCGAGGTCCAGCCTGATCAGCTCGCCGTTCGCGCCGACCGTGGCCGCCACCAGCCCGTCACGCGACTTCTCCGTCACCTGCACGGCGCGCGCCCTCTCGTGCAGCGCGGGCGCCTCCTCCTGCAGGCGCAGGAACGTGGCCCGCAGCTCCTCGGCGTACGCCCGCATCCCGGCGGCCTCCGGCGCCTGTCCCCCGGTCGTGTTCACCACCCCGTTCGACCGCGTTCACACCGATGACGATCTCTGTCCAATATCCGGGATTATCACACCGTGATCGGACATCCGGCTAGTGAAGTGCGTCAGACGGCGGCGGGTCACGCGCCCAAGAACCGCGTCGCGAGGTCCCTCGCCCACTGCGCGGCCTTGGCGGCCTGGTCGCCGGTGACGGGCGCGCCGGGCATCCGGCTCAGGCGCTCCACCTGCTCGGCGTAGCGCAGGTGCTCGCGGTGGGCGTGTTCGCGGCACGCGAGGCACGTGACGCTCTCGGGACGGATCGAGGTCATCGCGTAGGGCACCCGGAGTCCGCAACCGGTGGTGACGACATCGGGCGCGTCGGGTGCGCGGCCCAGCGACGACGCGACCACATTGCGGTAGCCGGCGCCGGCCTGCAGCACCTTCGACTCGACGTGGATGTGCGGATCGGTCTCACTCACCTGCGTCCGTCCCTCCGGTCCGGGTCGTCCCGGATTCAGGCTAGCGAGTGAGTCCCAGGTCGAGGAGTTCGGCGTGCTCGCGCGGTTCGCCGGCCTCGGCGCGGGCCACCCACCGCCGGTGGACGCCCCGCTCGATCCGCTCCATGCCCAGCGCCCGCGCGACCGGCAGCCGCCCGCCTGTGTATTCGAGCAGCAGTTCGCCCGCGCGCTCGTCCCGTACGAGGCAGGGGGCGCCGCGCCACTCGCACCTCCGGGTGACGTGGAAGACGGCCTCGCACTCCCCGGCGGGCACGGGCCGCACGAACCGGCCCGGGGCACGCTCCTCGAACCCGTCGGCCGGCTCGTCGCTCAGCAGCCGGATCAGCAGCCCGTCGTGCCCGGGATCGGGGATGGCGGGGTGATCGGCCCCCCGCCAGCGCGCCCGGTAGGAGCTCAGGGAGGCGGCGGCCGGCTCTCCGGGCCCCCAACGGCCGAGGTCGCCGTCGTAGACCGCACGCACGATCTCGGTCCCCGCCGTGGTCAGCTCGACGATCTCCGAGCCGTGCGGCAGCCGTACGGCGTCCACCTTGTACTCGCGGACCGGATAGTCGGCGTTCGGCGCGAGACCCATGCCGGCGAACGGCGGCTCCTCGACGACCCAGCCGGCCACCGCCGCCATGCCCGCCTCGTCGGTCCCGCCGTACGGCGTGCGGTAGAGGTTGAGCCCGACCGTACGCCAGCGCAGCAGGACCACCGAGCCGTCCCCGGTGAGCAGCCCCTCGTCGGCCCGGCGGCCCAGCATGTCGACGAGCACGGCGGGCGTCGCCACGTGGGCCACGTCGAGCGCGTGGTGGCAGTAGCCGGAGACGCGCGACTCCCCCTCGCCGAGATAGTCGTGCAGATCCCCCGGCGTCAGCGGCTTCTGCACCACCGGCAGCGCCGGCTCGGGCTCCGCCATGCGGTCCTGCGCGAGTGTGGGGACCGCCAGCCTGGCGACGGTCCCCGGTTCGAGCAGGAAGCGCACCGGCAGGCCGGGGTTGACGGCCAGGCCCCAGTGCGGGTCGGGCCAGCCGGCGGCCAGCTCGACCAGCGAGGTGATCCGGGCGCGGGTCAGGCCCGTGGCCGCCGTCATGGCCTCCACGGAGGTGTAGGCGGGCAGCCACACCCGGTCGGGCGCGCTGATCCTCACCCAGGCGGGGTCGCCGTCCGGCGGCAGGGGCAGCGCCAGCTCGGTGTCCCTGAGCATGCTCAGGCAGATTGCGAGGTCGCCCGCGTCGTGCGCCGCCCCGAGCCGCCGCTCGAACGCGCCGGCCGCCCACTCCATCAGATGCCGATCGGCGGCAGGAAGGACGGCGTCTTCGGTATGTCGTCGGGGTCCGGCAGGGGCTCGGTTAGGCCTCCGCCGGCCGGGTCGAAGGCCACCTTGGCCTTGGTGAAGTCGGGCGCCTGCATCGTGACGGCCTGCATGCCGGGGAACTTCTGCTGGACGCCGCCGGCGAGGTAGGCGACCCCGGTGAAGATGGCGGCGACCTTCCAGTTCAGCTTCGCCAGGACCGTGAACACCTTCTGCGCGGTCCTCGACATGGTCGCCATGATGCCGGTGACGGTGGGCTGGATCGCGGCCATGGAGACGGGGTTGGCCTTGGCCGCGACGCTGATGTTCGCCAGCGTCAACGCCGTCGTGCCCATCGCCAGCGAGATGTAGCTCGCCGCTGTGTAGAGAAGGCACGCGGAGTCGAGGCTGTCGCCGACGCCCTTCATGCCCTGGTCCAGCCCGGCGAGCTGGTGGTCCAGCTCGAGGAACTTCTCCTTGACCGTGGTCAGCATCCGCCCCTTGAGATGCCCGTCCGACTCGAGCGCGGCGACCTGCGCCCTGAGATCCTCCCTGAGCCGCCCGATGTCGGCGGGCGCCTGTCCTTTTTCGCCTCCCTTGTTGTGCCACTCGCGCGCGCCCCGCGACATGGCGTCGGGGTCGGCGATCATCGTGGCCAGCAGTCCCGCCAGCGGCAGCGCGCTCGGCTCCAGGAGCGAGGCCATGCCGGCCAGGCCGGCGCCGGTGACGAAGTTGTTGCGCGCGTCCCAGATCTCGACGTTCCCGATGCTCACCATGGCCTAGTCCTCCTGCATCCCGAGGACGGGAGGCGCCACGTCCTCGTCGCCGAACCAGGTGCTCTCGTCCTCCGGCACCGCGACGCCCCGCTCACGTTCCTTGTCCTGGTCGCCGCTCCCCGCGCCCCCCATCGGCGCGTACGGCATGGCGGGTATCCCGCCGGCCATGGCACCGGGACGCCCGG
>NZ_JBFAOO010000122.1:0-22422 GCF_040675265.1 Microbispora sp. NPDC049633 | reverse complement strand
GTCACCGTGACGGCGCCCTCGGGCACGGCCGCGGCGGGGTCGGCCGCCGTCGCGACCCAGCCTCGTACGACGGGGACGACCGTGCCGTCCGCGAGCCGCAGCGGGGTGAGCAGCCAGAATCCGCTCCCCCGGGCCGCCCTCCCGCCGGGGGCGTCGACGTCGGCGACCCGATCGGCCACCAGCAACTGGTTCGCGGCGTCGTAGGTCCCCGTGGCGGTCACTTTGCGGCTGATCGCGGCGCCGCTGATGTGCCGGCCCACCTGGGTCAGCTCGGTGACGGCGACGGGCGCGGGGTCGGGGGCCCGCCGCGGGGCGCCCGACGCCTCGAAGACGCCGAGTTGCCAGCGGCCGAGGAAGGTGAAGGACACGAGCACCCCGATGACCAGCAGGTGCAGGGCCACCAGCCGGGGAGCCAGGAGGGTGCGGAGCATGTATACAACGCTATCCGCCGGCCGTACCGGTCCGGTATTCGCGCCGGTGTCACGGGTGCCCCCGAGGAGGAGCCCCAAGTCAGCGCCATCGGAGGGCAAAAAGCGACAAATCACAGCCGTGACACACCGTGGGTCGCTAGAGTCTTGGCCATGTCCGACCCTCAGATCGACCCGGCCGGAAACACCCAGGCTTTCCGCGCCTTCGCACAGCAGCAGGACACGGCGGCATCCAACGAGCAGCCGTCCCGCCTGCCGATTTGGATCGCCGTCGGCGCGGCGCTCGTCGTGATCCTCGCTGTGGTGGCCTACCTCCTGGTTCGCTGACATACCTGTACCAGCCGCCGACGACCGCGCCCGTCGGCGGCTTTGTCATGCCCAGCGCGGCCCATCCGACGCGGACGTCGACCCGAAAATGGACGGGCACCACATAAGGTGACGGAGAGCCGTAAACGCCCCCGCGTCGGCCAGAGGCCTTCTCCGGCCGTCACCGGATAGGCGCCACCGCTGCCGCATTGTGTTGCTGGACCCCGGCGTGCGGACGCGAATATATTGGACGATGTTCCAATAGGACGGGGAGGACGCATGCCCAGTCCGGGCGTCACGATCATCGGTTCCGGCTTCGCCGGGCTCTGCATGGCCATCAAGCTGAAGGAGGCCGGCTACCACGACTTCGTGGTCCTGGAGAAGGCCGGTGAGCTCGGCGGCACCTGGCGGGACAACACCTACCCCGGCTGCGCCTGCGACGTCCCCTCGCCGCTGTACTCCTTCTCGTTCGAACTCAACCCCGGCTGGTCGCGGCTGTTCTCCCCCCAGGAGGAGATCTGGGACTACATGCGGGCCTGCGCCCGCAAGTACGGCGTGGAGCCCCACCTGCGGTTCGACACGGAGGTCTGCGGGCTGGAGTACGACGACGAGCGGGCCCTGTGGCGCGTGTCGACCGGCGACGGGGAGACGTTCGAGACCCACGCCGTCGTGTCCGGCGTCGGCGCCCTGCACGTGCCGTCGTTCCCCGAGATCCCCGGCCGCGAGCGTTTCACCGGCAGGGCGTTCCACTCCGCCCGGTGGGACCACTCCACGGACCTGACCGGCAAGCGCGTCGCGGTCGTCGGCACCGGCGCGTCGGCGGTCCAGTTCGTCCCCGTCGTCGCCGAGCAGGCGAGCCGCCTCACCGTGTTCCAGCGCACCCCTCCGTGGATCCAGCCCAAGCCGGACCTGCCGATCGAGGGGCGGCTGAAGCGGGCCATGGAGACGCCGGTCGGCGCCCGCCTGCTGCGCGACGCCGTCTACTGGCTGCTGGAGACCCGGGCCGTGGGCTTCACGATCGACCCCCGGCTGATGAAGGTCCACCAGGCGATGGCCGAGCGGCACCTGGCCCGGCAGGTGCCCGACCCCGGCCTGCGCGCGAAGCTGACGCCCGATTACACCATCGGCTGCAAGCGCATCCTGCAGTCCAACGACTACTATCCCGCGCTGACCAGGGACAACGTCGAGCTCGTCACCGACCGGATCACCGAGATCAGGGAGCGGTCGGTCGTGGACGCCACGGGGCGCGAGCACGAGGTCGACGTGATCGTCTACGGCACGGGCTTCCGCGTGGTCGACTCCCTCAACGAGCAGCGGATCGTCGGCAGGAACGGCGTCAAGCTCCAGGACGCGTGGCGCGACGGCATCGAGGCCTATCACGGCGTCACCACCGCGGGCTTCCCCAACCTGTTCTTCCTGCTCGGCCCCAACACCGGCCTCGGGCACACCTCGGTCGTCTTCATGATCGAATCACAGGTCCGGTACGTCCTGGACTGCCTGCGGCTGCTGTCCAGAGCCAAGGCCAAGGCCCTGGACGTACGGCCGTCGGCGCAGCGGGCCTACAACGACCGCCTGCAGCGGCGGCTCGACCGGCTGGTGTGGAACGAGGGCGGCTGCACGAGCTGGTACCTGGACGAGCACGGCAAGAACCGCACGCTCTGGCCCGGCTTCACCTTCGAATACTGGGCACGGACCCGGAAGGTGAAGCCGGAGGCCTACGAGCTCATCGGCGCCCGGACCGGCGACGCGGGCTGACCGGATCAGCGACGTGCGCTGACCACGAGGGCGCTGCCTCCGCCACGCCGGAAGGCCGGCTCGGCGACGGCCTGCACACGGCCGTTCCGGAGGAACTCCAGGCCGGTCGCCGCGCCGATCTCGCCGGCCGGTGGCGTGGTCGGCACCGCGAACGTGTGCCCAAGCCTGCCCAGCTTCTCGCCGTACCGGTCGATGAACGCCTGTTCGGCCTGGGTCACCTCGGTGTTGCGCTGGGAGGCCCGCGGCGCGGCCACCGCGTCCGGCAGCGACATGCCGAAGTCGAGCCGGTTCACCAGGATCTGCAGCACGGTCGTGATGATCGTCGCGCCGCCCGGTGAGCCGACGGCGAGCAGCGGCCTGCCGTCCTTGAGCACGATGGTGGGGGCCATGGACGACCTCGGGCGCTTGCCGGGCGCGGGCAGGTTCGGGTCGCCCGGCGCCGGGCCGAAGGTGAAGTCGGTCAGCTCGTTGTTGAGCAGGATGCCCCGGCCCGGCACCACGATGCCGCTGCCACCGGTCTGCTCGATGGTGATGTTGTAGGCCGCCACGTCGCCCCAGCGGTCGGTCACCACGAGGTGGGTGGTCTCCGGCCCTTCCCTCTTCTCCTCGGGCGCCGGGGCCGCCGGAGCCGCCGGAGCGCACGGGGAGTAGGACCCGTCGGGCGACCCGGGCGCGGCGGGGTGCGCCATCGCCCGCGGGCCGATCAGGCAGGCGCGCTCCTTGGCGAACCCGTCGGACAGCAGCGCGCCGAGCGGCACGTCCACGTACGCCGGGTCGCCGACGAAGGCGTTGCGGTCGGCGAAGGCGAGCCGGGAGGCCTCCAGGTATTCGTGCAGGCCGACCTTCGGCAGGGCCTCGAGGATCTTCAGCGCCTCCCCCACGGTCGAGCCGCCCGACGACGGCGGCGCCATGCCGTACACGTCGAGGCCCTTGTACGTGACCTTCGTGGGCGGCCGTTCCAGTGCCCGGTAGGCGGTGAGGTCGGACACCTCCATGAGCCCGGGCCGGACGTTCCGGGTGGCGCCCTCGCGCACCGGCGGCTTCTTCACCGTGGCGACGATCTCCTGGCCGAGCGCCCCGCCGTACAACCAGGACGGGCCGCGGATGCCCAGCTCGCGGTACGTACGCGCGAGGTCGGGGTTGCGGAAGATCGAGCCGACCCGCGGCGGCTGCCCGCCCGGGAGGTAGAGCGACGCGGTCGAGGTGAAGTCGGCGAACCGCTCGGCGTTCTGCTGCGTCTGGTCGTGGAACGTCCGGTCGACGACGAAGCCCTTCTCGGCGATGTCGATCGCGGGGCGCAGCGCCTCACGCAGCGACATCGTGCCGTACTCGCGCAGCGCCGTCTCCCACTGCGCGACGCTGCCGGGGACGCCGACCGACAGCCCGCTGGTGACGGCCTCCGCGAACGGGATGCCCTCCAGCGTCGTCGAGGTCATCGCCTGCGGGGCGGTCTCCCGCCCGTCGATCGTGGTCACCTTCCGCCTGCGGGCGTCGTAATAGACGATGAAGCCGCCCCCGGCGAGCCCGGCGGAGTAGGGCTCGGTCACGCCGAGCGCGGCCGCCCCCGCCACCGCCGCGTCCATCGCGTTGCCGCCCTGGCGCAGCACCGTGAGCGCCGCCTTGCTCGCGTCGAGGTCCACGGTCGCCACTGCCCCGCCGTACCCCTCCGCGACCGGCCGCTTGATCTCTTGCGGAGGCGGAGGGTGCACGCCCGCCTGGGCGGGCGGGGCGAGGAGGCCCGCCAGCGTGACCAGTCCCAGCGAAGTGACGACGACGCTCCTCATGCCTGGCACCTCCACCACACGCGCGATCACTCCAGCATGACTCACCGGAGTAAGAATCGCCTCGGGATTGTCCGCATTTGGACGTCGTACGGCCGATCGAGCCGGACACCAGCTGACAGCCGGGATCAGTTGTACAGCTTGCCCCGGGCGCTGGGAGTGGCGTTGTAGACCTCGAGCCGGTAGTAGCCGTAAAGCCCGTAGATGCTGCCCGCGCCGTAGAAGGGAGCGGTTTTGCGGGTGAACCCGCTGCGGACGACCACCCCGGTGTCGACGTCCACCACCCGGTAGTTCGCCCCGAGGATCGAACCCGCCTGGACCTTGTAATACACCCAGTCGCTGCTGTTCGCGTGGATGATGTTCGTCTCGCAGTGCGTCGTGACCACGATGCAGGTGTCCTCCGCGGCGTTCGCCGGTGTGGCGATGACGGTCGCCACGACGACGGCCGTGGCAGCGGCGGCGCCGGTGGACAGGATCTTCCTCAGCTTCATCTGTGCTCCTCGATGCCTGGGGGTCGCCGGCGACGGAGCGGCGGTTCGTCCGCCGGCCGCAGGCGAAGGCGCAGCCGGGAACGCTCGGGCAGTAGCATCGGACGCCTCGGTATAGACGGGGTATACGCGCGGCCGAATCGCCGTACGGGACCCGGAGAGGGAGCGGCGCGGGCACGGACGGCGCGGCCCCGGGGCATGGCGGCAGGGCACAGCGGCAGGGCGACGAGCGATGCCGGGAAACACCAGGCGAGCGGGTCATACTCCTTCCGGCGTACGACCGACTGCGGCGGCGGGCGGATGCGGCGGCCTGCGTCGATGGCCTAGCGTGCGGGTGTGCGTCCCGGTTCCGCGTTGTATCACCGCATCGATCCCGTCCTGCCGGTCATCGTCGGGATCGTCCAGGTGTTTCTGTCGATGGGCGCGCAATACTGGCAACTGCGCAATTCCGATCTCGGGCGGGTGCCGCTGACCTGGTGGGGCTACACGCTGCTGCTGGTCGGGGCGTTCGCGATCGCGCTGCGCCGCCGGTACCCGCTCGCCGCGCTGGCCGTCACGCTGACGGCCACCTCGGTCTACATGCTGTTCGATTACGCGTACGGGCCCGTGTTCCTCAGCCCGGTCATCGTGATCTTCCATGCGGTGCTGTCCGGGCACCGCCGCGCGGCGTGGCTGTCGTCGGCGGCGTTCTTCCTGTTCGTGGTCGCCTATGCCACCTGGCTCATCCCCCACCAGGCGAGTCTCTTCCACCACACCGCCGTCGCGGCTTACCTGCTGCTCACGCTGACCGTCGCGGAGTTCCACCGCGTGCGCCGCGAGCGCCTCGCCGAACGCGAGCGGGTCCAGCGGGAGGAGGCCAGGCGACAGGCGAGCGAGGAACGACTGACCATGGCCCAGGAGCTGCACGACGTGCTCGCCCACAACATCTCGCTGATCCACGTCCAGGCGTCCACCGCGCTGCACCTGCTGGACGACCACCCCGAGCAGGCCCGCACCGCGCTGAGCACGATCAAACAGGCGTCCAAGGACGTGCTGACCGAGATGCGCGGCGTGCTCGACCTGCTCAGGGACGGCGCGCCGCGCTCCCCCACGGCCGGCATGGCCCACCTGGCCGACCTGACCGGGCGCAGCGGCCTGCCGGTCACGCTGGAGGTGGCCGGGCGGGAACGTCCGTTGCCCGCGAGCGTCGACCGGGCCGGCTACCGCATCGTCCAGGAGTCGCTGACGAACGTCTCGCGCCACGCGCCCGGTTCGCGGGTGACCGTCCGCGTCGCGTACGCGCCGGAGGAGTTGGTCGTGACGGTCGAGGACGACGGCGCGGGCGCGGCACGGGCCGAGACGGGCCTGGGCGGCGGCAACGGCATCCCCGGCATGCGGGAGCGGGCCGCCGCGCTCGGCGGGTCGCTGACGGCCGGGCCCCGGCCGGGCCGCGGTTTCCGGGTGGAGGCCCGCCTCCCCCTCCCCCCATCCGACGGACAGAAGGAGCCGAATTGATACGCGTCCTGCTCGCCGACGACCAGGCGCTGGTACGGGCCGGGTTCCGGGCCCTGCTCGACGCGCAGGAGGGCATGACCGTCGTGGGCGAGGCCGGGGACGGCGAGCAGGCCGTCCTGCTCACCCGGGACCTGCGCCCCGACGTCGTGCTGATGGACATCCGCATGCCCGGCACCGACGGCCTGACGGCCACCCGCCGCATCGGGGACGACCCCGCCCTCACCGACGTGAAGATCGTCATGCTGACGACGTTCGAGCTGGACGAGTACGTCTTCGAGGCCCTGCGCGGCGGCGCGAGCGGCTTCCTGGTCAAGGACACCGAGCCGGCCGAGCTGATCCAGGCCGTCCGGGTGGTGGCCTCCGGCGACGCCCTGCTGTCCCCCGGCGTGACGCGCAGGCTCATCGCCGAGTACGTCGCCCGCGCCAAGGAGCCGGGCATCGCGACCAGCCTCGACACGCTGACCGAGCGGGAGCGGGAGGTGCTCGCGCTCGTGGGCACCGGCATGACGAACGACGAGATCGCGGCCCGGCTCTACATGTCCCCGGCGACAGCCAAGACCCACGTGAGCCGGACGATGACCAAGCTCCACGCCCGCGACCGGGCCCAGCTCGTGGTCATCGCGTACGAGTCGGGCCTGGTCAAACCCGGCTGGCTCTGAGACGGCGCCGGACTGTCGGGCGTGATCCCTACACTCCGCAACCATGGTGAGAGTGAGCTTCGTCGACGAGACGACGTCCGGCGAGCGGCGTGAAGCCTGGCATCTGGAGATCTTCGAAGAGCGGATCACGCTGCGCGAGATCATCCGGCGGCGGATCTTCCAGGAGGTCGCCGAGCACAACGCGACCCGGCCGGAGGTCTTCCGCGGGCTGGTCCAGCCGGGTGACACCGAGCGAACTCTGAACGGCCACCGCGTGCACGCCCATAGGCGGGTGGACGCGGAGGAGCAGTTCGCCAAGGCCGTGGAGGCGTTCGGCCGCAACGGGTTCCTCGTACTCGTCGACGACCGGCAGGTGGAGGACCTGGACGCCGAGATCGCCCTGCGGATCGACACGGAGATCACCTTCCTCAAGCTCGTTCCCCTGGTCGGTGGCTGATGCCCGGGCTCACGAACACGGCGGAGCAGGTACGTGAACTCGCGGAAGCCGGAGACGTCGAGACGCTGGCCGCCGAACTGCTGCGACTCGCCCGGGAGCAGACGATCTGGAACCGAGACTGGAGTCCCGTCACCGGCGTTCTCGACACCAGGCCCGAGGACCTCAGGATCCGGGTCGCGCTCGCGGCCGTCCGGTCCAGCGAGGACTGGATCGCCGACTGCCTCGCGGAGATCATCCTCGGCCGTCTGCCACTCGACCGGCACCTCGACGCGGTCGGAACTCTGCTCACGCGGGCCGCGGGCTTCGGCACGTTCTACGCCTACGGGCTTCTCGCCCGCCTCGCCGACGCGTGGCTGGGCGCCGGCCGCACGCTGCCCCCGGCCGTGGTCGGAGTGATAAGGCGCACGGCCCACGGCATGTACGGGAGAGACCGCCTCCATGAGATCCTCACCCTCCCTGGCCACCCGGCGCTCAACCCGGGCGAGGAGTGGGCCGATCGGGCGCTCGCCGATCTCGCCACCCTGGGCAGGGGATGGGACGCGCTGGTGGCACACGCGGTGACCGCGACCTCGGCGAAACCGTCGAGCAGATGGGAGAAGCAGGCTCGGGGGCTTCTCGACGCGGTGGGGCACGACCGGGCGCGGGAAATAATCAGCGGATGGCTCGCCCTGGTGGGCTCGCCTCGCACGATGCCCGTGGTGTATCTGGACGACCAGGCGTTCGACCCGCACAACGCTCTCGGCGTCCGCGGCCTGGCCTGGATGCTGGCCTTCCTCCCCGCACGGCCGGAGAGCGCGCGGCTGATGGGGAACCTGGTCGAGACGGCCCTGCGCAAGGTCCCGGGTATCGGCCCACGCAACCCTATGGTGGCCAATGCCGCCGTCCACGCGTTGGCCCGGATGGAGGGCGAGGCGGCCCTGGCACAGTTGGCCCGGCTGTCGGCCCGCGTCACCTACAAGGGCACGCTGAAGGTGCTCGGCACCGCCCTCGACACGCGGGCCGCCGCGCTCGGGCTGTCCCGCGACGAGGTCGAGGAGCTCGCCGTCCCGGCGTACGGGCTGACCGAGGTGGGCCGCAGCAGCCGGGTGATCGGCGACGCCACCGCGGAACTGCGCGTGACCGGCACCCGCACGTCCATCGTGTGGAAGAACGCCGCAGGCCGCGAGGTCATGTCCCCTCCGGCGAGCGTGCGCCGCGACCACGCCGCGGCGCTGGCCGAGCTGAAGGCGTCGGCGAAGGACATCGACAAGATGCTGCCGGCCCAGGCCGAACGGCTCGACCAGCTGTTCCTCGCGCAACGCTCGTGGTCGTACGCGACCTGGCGGGAGCGTTATCTCGACCACCCGCTGGTCGGCACGCTCGGCAGACGGCTGATCTGGCTGGTCGGCGACGTTCCCTGCGCGTACGCGGATGGCACGTTACGCCGCGTCGACGACACGCCGGTCACCCTCGCCGAGGACGCGGTCGTGCGTCTGTGGCATCCGATCGGCCGCAACGTGGACGAGGTACTCGCCTGGCGTGACTGGCTGGAGCGGCACAGGATCACCCAGCCCTTCAAACAGGCCCACCGCGAGGTCTACCTGCTCACGGCCGCCGAGGAGAACACGCGGTTCTACTCCAACAGGTATGCCGCACACATCCTGCGTCAGCACCAGTTCCACGCGCTGGCCGCGGCACGCGGGTGGCGCAACAAGCTGCGGCTGATGGTCGACGACAGCTACCCCCCGGCCACTCGGGAGCTGCCGCGGTGGAACCTGCGCGCCGAGTTCTGGATCGAGGGCGTCGGGGACGACTACGGCGCCGACACCCTCGACTCGGGCGCCTACCTGCGCCTGTCGACCGACCAGGTCCGCTTCTATCCCCTTGGAGCGCCGGAGAACCTCGCCCATGCCTACGGCCGCGGATATGAGCAATGGCTGCGGGACGGCGCGGATCCGGCTCAGCCCCTTTCTCTGGACCAGGTGCCGCCGCTGGTGTTCAGCGAGATCATGCGGGACGTCGACCTGTTCGTGGGCGTCTCCAGCGTCGGCAACGACCCGACGTGGCAGGACGGCGGACCGGACGGCCGCTTCCGCGAATACTGGACCTCCTACAGCTTCGGCGAGCTGTCGGGCACCGCGCGGACCCGCCGCGACCTGCTGGCCCGGCTGGTGCCCCGGCTGGCGATCGCCGACCGTTGCAGCCTGGAGGGACGCTTCCTGCACGTCCGGGGGGACATCAGGACATACAAGATCCACCTCGGCTCCGGCAACATCCTGATGACCCCGAATGACCAGTATCTGTGCATCGTCCCCAGGCAGGCCCCTGAGGCCGGGGCCGGCCAGGTGTTCCTCCCCTTCGAAGGCGACCGGGTGCTCGCGGTCATCCTCAGCAAGGCGATGCTGCTGGCCGGGGACACGGAGATCACCGACCCGAGCATCACCCAACAGATCCGCCTTTAGACAGTCGTCGACGTTGCCGCCGGTGACCAGGAACGCCATCGGCCGGCCGCGTCCGTCGCAAGCGAGGAGAGTCTTGCTGGTCAGTCCGCCCCGGGCTCGTCCGAGGGCGTGATCGGATGGCTCAAGCGGGTGGAGATCCTCTGCCAGGACCCGTACCGGGCGGGCGGATCATGAGGACCCGTCCTGGCGGCACTCCTCCAGCTCCGCGCGCAGGGCGGCGAGCGTCGCGGCGGTCCGGGCGAGGTCGGCGGCGGGGACGGCGGCCGTGCGGGCGGCCAGCTCGTCCGCGACCGTGGGGCGTGCGGCGGCCAGGATCCGCGCGCCCTCCGGCGTCAGGCTGAGCACGGAGGACCGCCGGTCCTCGGGGTGTGCCGCGCGCACGCACCAGCCCGCGCTCTCGAGCCGGTCGACCGCCTTGCTCACGGCACCGACGGTGATCCCCACCTCGCGCACGATGTCGAGCACCCGGCATCCGGGGAGGCGGTCGATGATCTCCAGGAACTCGAACTGGCCCAGGCTGACGCCGTGCTCGGCGCGCAGCCGGTCGCTCACCGCGTTGTACAGCCGGGTCTCGACGCGGACGAGGTCGACGAACAGGCGAGTGACATCCGTCACAGTTACCGCTCTCATAGATTCCAAGGAATCATCTTCCAGGGAATCGGGTTGCAGGGCTCACAAGTGCATTCCAGGTAATCCATCCTCTCACCCCGACCTTTGGAGGTCCGGATGACCCGCAAGCAGCGCGAGGCCGTCGACGCCCTGCACCGCAACGCCCCCGTCCACCCGAACCCGACGCTCGAGGAGCAGCGCGCCGGATTCGCCGGCGCCCTCTCGCGGCCCCGGCCCGGCGACGTCGCGGTGCGCGAGACGGAGCTCGGCGGCCGTCCCGCGCTCGACCTGACCCCGGCCACCGCCACGGGCCGGGGCCGGCTGCTCTATCTCCACGGAGGCGGCTACGTCCTGGGGGCGCCCGGCACGCACACGGGGATCACCGGCCAGCTGGCGTCCCGTGCCCGGCTGCGCACGACGTCGCTGGACTACCGGCTGGCCCCCGAACACCCCTTCCCCGCGGCGGTGGACGACGGTCTCGCCGCCTACCGGGCGCTGCTCGACGAGGGCGTGCGGCCGGAGGAGCTGGTGCTCGCCGGAGACTCCGCCGGTGGCGGGCTCGCCGTCGCCACCCTGGTCGCGGCCCGCGACGCCGGCCTGCCGCAGCCGGCGGGCGCCGTCGTCTTCTCCCCGTGGGTCGATCTGACACTCGGGGGGCAGAGCATGAGCACGAAGAAGGACGCCGACCCGATCTTCACCCCGGAGGCGATCCAGGCGTTCGCCACCCACTACCTGGCCGGTCAGGACCCCGCCCATCCACTGGCAAGCCCGGTGTTCGCCGACCTGCGTGGCCTGCCCCCGTTACTGGTACAGGCCGGCTCGAACGAACTCCTGCTGGACGACGCCGTCCGGCTCGCCGCCCGCGCCGCCGCGGACGACGTGGACGTCACGCTGCGGGTCTGGGCGCAGGTGCCGCACGTGTTCCAGAACCACTTCGGCCACCTCGACGAGGCCGACGAGGCGCTCGACGAGGCCGCGCGCTTCCTGTCCGTACGGGTGGGGGCCGGGCAGGAGACACCTGGAGTGTGGGCTGACGTCCGGACCGGCGCCGCACCTCCACGTTGGACCGGCACGCGCGACGGCGACCGGCTGACCGTGTGGCAGCGGGCGCGCGGGCCGGCGGTGCCGGTTCCGGGCGGGGCCGCGCGTCCAGAGCGACGAGGTCGTGCGGCCCCTCTGCGGAGCACCGCGTGCTCTAGCGGGCCAGGCGGTCCAGCAGCTCGCCGAGCAGCGCGCGTTCGCCAGGGGTGAGGTCGCCCGGGTCGTTGTCGACCAGCGCACGCAACGTCAGCGCGGCGCTCGCACGGGTCGCGGGGGCGTCGGCGGAGGGCGTGTGCAGGACTCCGGCCAGCGCGGCCTCGCGGACGCGTCCGGACAGCCTGAAGTCCGGCTCCGGCTGGCTGATCAAGGTGAGCGTGATGCCGACGTTGGCGGCAAGCACCTGTTCGGCGGCTTCGTCTGCCGGCACCTTGAGCAGGCCCTGGGCGGCGGCGGCGGTCAACCGCTCGCGCAACGCGGCGTGCGCGGGAGCGGTGACGGCGCAGGGCTTTCCCGGCTCGGCGCGGCCGTAGAGCAGCCCGTAGAACGACGGGTGCTCCAGCCCGAACCGCACGTGCCTGTCCCAGCCCTCGCGCAGGTCGTCCAGCGGGTCGCCAGAGCTCTCGACCGCGGTGTACTGGGTGAAGCCGTGGTTCAGCACGGCGTCGATCAGGCCCTGCTTGCTGCCGAAGTGGTGGTACAGCGTCGGGGCCTGCACCCCGGCGCGTTCGCACACCGCCCTCGTGGACACCGTGCCGCCGCTCTCCAGCAACTCCGCCGCGACGAGCAGCAGTCGATCCCGTGCGTTCTGCATGTTGCTATAGTAGCCCATATAGCGCTACATTGCTCGCTATAGCGGAAGGAGGAGTCCATGAGGACTTGGTTCATCACTGGCGGGACACCCGGAGGGTTCGGCCTGGTCTATGCCGAGGCTGCACTGAAACAGGGCGATCAGGTGGTGGTGACAGCACGCCGGCCCTCTGAACTGCAGGAATGGGCTGAACCGCACGGCGACCGTGTGCTGGTTCTCCAGCTCGATGTCACCGATGCCGAGCAGGTGCGTGCGGCGGTCAAGACGGCAGAGGAGCGGTACGGCGGGATCGACGTGCTCGTCAACAACGCGGGCCGTGGCTGGTTCGGCTCGGTCGAGGGGGCCCCCGACGAGACGATCCGCCGCACGTTCGACCTCAACCTATTCGCCGTGGTCGAGGTGATACGCGCGGCCCTGCCTGGTATGCGGGCACGCGGCGACGGCTGGATCGTGAACATGTCGTCGGTGGCAGGCCTCGTCGGCGCACAGGGTTTCGGCTACTACTCAGCGGCGAAGTTCGCGCTCGAAGGACTGTCGGAGACACTGCGCCATGAAGTTGAGCCGTTCGGTGTGCGCGTGCTCGTCGTAGAGCCGGGAGCGTTCCGCACCAAGGCTTTCGCCGGCTTCCAAAACGAGCCCGTCAACGAGACCGTCGACGCCTACGTGCCGCTGGTCGAGGGCGTGAAGGCGGCGTTCGTGGAACATAACGGCAAGCAAGAGGGTGATCCTGAACGCGGAGTGCAGGCCGTTATCAGCGCGATGAACGCACCCGTTCCGCCGCAACGGATCGTGCTCGGCAACTCTGGCTACGACGTCGTTGTTGCGATGCACGAGAACGCACTCGCGGAGTTGCGCGCGAACGAAAAGCTCTCGCGCAGTGCGGACTTCTAAGCCTGTTGCCAGAACGTGAGGAGCCTCGCCGGGGTGGATTGAGTGACCACACACAACCGACCCGACGAAGCCTTCATCAGTATGCGCCCGCGCATGTCTATGCCGACTTGACCCCTGCTCGGCACCTCGAGCTGGTCACCGCGCTGCACGGCCTGCGGCGGGTCGCCGCCCGCATCGTCATCGTGCTGCTGAGGTGCTGCAGGGACGTACCAGGACGCGCCCGCGTCCTGTCACCCGAGAAGACCGGAGAGCGGAAATGGACGACATCACCCTTCCCAAGGCTGTCGAGAACTTCATCGCGGCCACCAACGCGCACGACGCGAACGCGCTGGCCGCGGTCTTCGGCGACGGGGCCACCGTGCGCGATGACGGGACGACCTACGCCGGCGAGGCCGAGATCCGCGAGTGGATCCAGGGGCACCTGATCAACCCCAAGATTGTGATCACGCCGACCTCGTTCGCGGGCGACCGTCTGGTGGCCTCCGGGGACGGTGAGTTCCCCGGCGGGCCTCTGTCCTTCGCGTTCGTGTTCGGCATCAAGGACGACCAGGTCACCGACCTCGCGATCGACCCCGTCTGACTCATCACCGGCCGGGGCGGCCTGAGGGCTGCCCCGGCCATGAACAGGGGACCAGCCATGGGCACCATGGACGAACTGATCAACCCGACAGTGGTGACGCAACTGAGGCCTGCCTGACAAATGATCACGGTGGATGCGGTTGGACAATCGCTCGTGGTGCGACGAGGCGAGCTGACCGACAAGGCTTGGCAACGGATCGGGGCCCTGCTGCCCGCGACGGACGGCAGGGAACGGCCCTGGCGTGATCAAGGGCAGTCGGGGAAGTCGCCCTTTCGCCTTCGACGCGATCACCGACAAAGAGCGCACCTGGTCGAGCGTTGTTTCGGCAAGCTCAAGCAGTGGCGAGCCGTCGCCACCCGCTTCGACAAGCTCGCCGACCGCTACCTCGCAGGCGTCACCCTGGCATCCGTCATGCTCTGGCTCCGCCATTTCGAATTGTCAGACAGGCCTTAGCCGGCGAGCGGCTCCTGGAGTTCGGTGACCCACCGGGCGGGGTCCTCCCCGGCCTCCAGGTAGAGCTCCCTGGCGTACCCGGCCGAGCGGTGACCGCCGTCGGCGATCCACCGCGCCAGCGTCTGCGCGGCCGGGAGGACGTCGTCCATCGGCCCCCGATGCACGATCGTGGCCGCCCGTTCGATCGCGGGCAGGTCCACGACCGTGAAGTCGTGACCGTCCCCGGGCGCCACCGCGACCGGCATCGCGGCGTGCGCGAGGATGCCGTCGCCGCCGGGGGCGTCCTCGTAGTAGGCGATCCCCGGTCCCACCGGGGTCACCCCGGCCTCGACCAGCCTCCGGCACAGCTCGTCGAACAACGGGCCCATGACCGGGCTGATGTCCTCCGGCTCGTAGCTGCGCGCCACGGCGCTCAGCTCGGCCACCCGGACCGCCGGGATGCGCTTGACCACCACGTCGTCGGTGTTCATGTGTCCCTCACTCTCGATTGTCCGGAGCCTCGCCTCGACCTGGACCAGCCGTGCCGTAGCGGCGGCCACCGCCGCCTCCAGCTCCGCCTGCCGCAACCGCAGCATCCCGCGCAGCTCCTCGGCGCTCACCCGCTCGTCCAGCACTTCCCGCACCTGCCGGAGCGTGAAGCCCAGGTCCTTGAGCGCGGTGATCCGGTTGAGCCGGGCGAGCTGGCCCGCCTCGTAGAAGCGGTAGCCGCTCGCGGGATCGACGTGGGCCGGGCGAAGCAGCCCGATCGCGTCGTAGTGGCGCAGCATGCGGACCGACACGCGGCCGTGCCTGGCGAAGTCTCCGATGGCGAACATGGTGTGGCCGATTCCAGTGCCTCACACGGTGTCAGGGTCAACAGCGCCCATGCGGATGCTCCGGGGCGGCGCGCCCAGCGGTTCCGGCAGCCGCAGCGGGCCGCGCCCAGGGGTGATCGTGCCGAGCACCCGCGATCCGGCCGCGCCGGTGCAGGCGGGCACCGTGCCGGGCAGGCCGTGCGCGGTCAGCCAGCCGAGATAGGAGAACGCGATCGCCTCCTTGGCGTCCGAGGGCACGCCGAGGTCGTCGCTCGGCAGCAGCCGCACCCCTGCGGCCCGCGCGCGCAGGGCGCGCATCAGGGCCGGGTTGCGTACCCCGCCGCCGGACACGACCACGGTGCCGAGCCGGTGTCGCCGGATCTCGGCCGCGACCGTCTCGGCGGTGAGCGCCGCGAGCGTCGCCAGCAGATCCGGCAGCCCCAGCGCGTACGGCCCGGCCACCCGCTCCAGGTAGCCCGCGTGGAACAACTCCTTGCCCGTCGTCTTGGGCGGCGGCCGGTGATAGTAGGGCTCGGTGAGCAGCTCGGTCAGCAGCCCCTCGTGCACCCTCCCCGCCGCTGCCAGCCTGCCGTCCTCGTCGTACGGCCTGCCGGTGGCGGCGAGCACGGCCGCGTCCAGCAGCGCCGAGGCCGGGCCGGTGTCGTAGGCGAGCGACGGCTCGCCGGCGGTGGGAGCCACGGTGAGGTTGGCGATGCCGCCGAGGTTGAGGGCGCCCGCGCGACCGCGCGAAGCAGCCGTCCCGCGCGATCCGGGCGGCCCCTGCGGCTCGGCGGCTCTGGGCGGGGCCGGCGGGGTCGGCTCGGGCGGCTCGGTCGGGGTCGGTGTCGACTCGGGCGAGCCTTGCGGCTCGGAGGGCTCGCGTAGCCCGGCGAGCAGCGGCAGGTCGAAGGCGGACACGAGCGGCGCGCCCTGTCCTCCGGCCGCCACGTCGCGCACCCGCAGGTCCGACACGACCGGGACGCCGAGCCGTTCGGCGATCCAGGCGGGCTGGCCGAGCTGGAGCGTCCCGCGCACACGCCCCTCCTCGACCCAGTGATACAGCGTCTGCCCATGTGAGCAGACGAGGTCGGCGGCCGGACAGCCCGCCGCCGCCTCGGCGAACGCCTGCCCGACGAGCGTGTCGAGACGGCAGACCTCGCCCATGTCCGTACTGTTCGGCGGCAGCGCGGCGACGATCGCGGCCCGCAGGCCGGGCGGGTACGGCACCGTGCCGGTGTGCTCCACGACCCCGGTGAGCAGGTCGCCGTCCGCCGACCAGCGGACGAGCGCGCAGTCGATCCCGTCGTGGGAGGTCCCCGAGATCAGCCCGAGCACGCGCATGACCACCTCGCGAGAACCGCTAGCCGGCTCTCGGCGGAAGGCCGACGAGCTTGGTGAGGAACCGGTCGATCTGCTCCTCCGCGGGCGGCCAGGGCAGGTCGGGCTCGTTGATCCGCTGCGACAGCATCCCATTCACGGCGGTGCGCAGGTCGATGGCGACCGTGGCGGCGTCCTCGCGCGGGGCGATCCCGGCGTCCATGCAGCGCTGGACCGCCTCCGTGGTCCTGGCCACCAGCACCTCCTTGAACGGCATGCCGAGCCGGCGGTGGACCGCGCTCTCGTGCAGCACCTTGTAGAGACCCGGATGCTCGTGTGCCCAGGCGGCCTGCGCGTGGATGCGCGCCCGCAGCCGCGCCGCGGGGTCCTCCTGCGCCGCGTCGGCCTCGTCGCCGGCCCGCACCACTTCCTCGTGGCAGCGCCGCAGCACCGCGAGCACGAGCGCGTCGCGGTCGGGAAAGTGCAGGTAGACCGAGGTCGCCGCGATCGACACCGCGCGCGCTACGGCCCGCAGCGACAGCGCCTCGTCGTCGGCGAGGTCGTCGAGCATCCGCATGGCCGCCGCGACGATCTCCTCGCGCAGCCGCTCGCCCTGCCCGCGCGCGTTCGGACGGCGGCGGGCGGCGGGAGCCGGGGGCCCGGTTGCCGGAGTCGGGGTGGCTTCCATGACCGGCCCATTGTACGAGGAGGGTCGTCACACTACAGTCGTAGCGCTACGGCCGTTTACAGAAGGAGCGAATGGCCCCGACGCGCGCTGACCCCGCTGCCCGAGACGGTGCGTGCCGAGCTGAGCCGGCTCGACCCGTACCTCCTGGAGTACTTCGACCTGCGGTCGCGCGTGCGCGGCGTCCAAGGGCCGGGCACGTTGAGCATCCGTGAGCGGGCGTTCATGACGATGAGCGTCGACATGCACTACCAGACGCTGGACGAGACGTTCCGCATCCACGTGGGCCGCGCCCTCGGGGCCGGGGCGTCGCACGAGGACGTGCGGGCCGTGCTGCGCTTCAACGCGCAGTTCGGGGCGACCCGGGCATGGCAGGCGTTTAAGGCGCTCAACGCCCGCCTCGCCGAGCTCGCCCCCGTCCGCTGATCCCACACGCCCCGGCCCCGCTCCCCGGGCTCCCCGGCCTCTAGAGCTCTACGGACTCTCCGGGCTCTACGGCCCGCTCTCAGCGGCCGATCTTGTCCAGCTCGGCGAGATCCTCGTCGGAGAGCGAGAGCCCCGCGCCCGCGACGTTCTCGCGCAGGTGCGCCACCGACGAGGTGCCGGGGATCAGCAGGATGTTCGGCGACCGCCGCAGCAACCAGGCCAGGGCGACGGACATCGGCGTAGCGTCCAGCCTGGCGGCCACGGCCGACAGCGCCGAGGACTGCAGCGGGCTGAAACCGCCGAGCGGGAAGAAGGGCACGTAGGCGATGCCCTGCTCGGCGAGCTCGTCGATCAGCTCGTCGTCCTGACGGTGGGCCAGGTTGTACATGTTCTGCACGCACACGATCGGCGCGATCGAGCGTGCCTCGGCGACCTGCTCCGCCGTCGCGTTGCTCACGCCGAGGTGGCGGATCAGGCCCTGCCGCCGGAGGTCGACGAGCGTCTCGAACGCCTCGGCGAGCGACCCGGGCTGGGGGCCCTGGGCGTCGCCGAGCCGGAGGTTGACCACGTCCAGCACCTCGAGGCCCAGGTTCTCCAGGTTCTCGTGGACGGCTCGGCGCAGGTCTTCGGGCCGGCGGGCCGGGGGCCAGCCTCCCTGCTCGTCGCGGGTCGCACCGACCTTCGTGACGATGTGCAGCGAGTCGGAGTAGGGGTGCAGGGCTTCGCGGATCAGCTGGTTGGTGACCCGCGGTCCGTAGGCGTCGGCGGTGTCGATGTGGGTGATGCCGAGATGGACGGCCTCGCGCAGGACGGCCAGTGCGCCGTCGTGGTCCGCGGGCGGGCCCATGACCCCCGGGCCGGCGAGCTGCATGGCCCCGTAGCCGAACCGGGTGACGGTCAGGTCGCCCAGAGTCCAGATGCCGCCGGGAAGCGAAGTGGAGAGCGTGCTCATGCCTCTGTCTTTCATCGTGAGCTGAATGGTGGTGCCTTAGGGCCCCCTTGCTGCATTTTGGAGAGGTAACATCCTGACGGGAAGTACGCACTTCGGAGTGCGTAAGGCACCCCCGCGTTGGAGGAGCGGTCGATGGCGACGATGACGGCGGCCCAGAAGAGGGAACAGGCCAAGATGGAATATGACGCGTTCCTGGCAGCGTGTCCAAGCCGTCAGCTGCTCGACCGGATCTCCAACAAGTGGGTCACCCTGATCCTGGCCGCGCTGGGCGGCGGCTCCGACGGTGAGCCCCAGCCGATGCGCTACTCGGAACTGTCCCGGCTGCTCGCCGGCGTCAGTCAGAAGATGCTTACTCAGACGCTGCGCTCCCTGGAACGTGACGGCCTGATCACCCGCACCGCGACGCCGACCGTACCCGTCACGGTCACCTACGAGCTGACCGACCTCGGTCTCTCGCTGCACCAGACGATGCGCGGCCTCAAGACCTGGGCCCAGGCGCACATGGACGACGTGCTCGCCCACCGCGCGACGTACGACGCCCGCACCGCCTGAGAGCTCGTACACCGCCTGACAGCTCTTACATCGCCTGACAGCCGTGCACCGCCCGCCGCGCAAGCCCTGACACCGGCACGCCCCTGCCAGGGGCACCCCGGCCCAGGGGCCCCGCACCCTCGCTCAGTGCACCCTGCTCCCCCGTTCAGTGCACCCTGCTCCCTCGCTCAGTGCACCCTGCTCCCCCCTCAGTGCACCCTGCGTTCGCGGCTCGGCTCGCTCTGCCGGGATGCCCGGTCCACGGCCGTGACGTGGTAACGGTGGCCGGGCGCGCCCTCGGGGTCCACCCAGCGGACGTGCCTGCCCGCGGGGACGACCGCGACCAGGTGCGTCGCGTCGGCGAAGTCCTGCCGGCGGGCGGGCCGGTCGAACCGGAAGACGGCGAACTGGAACGGGGCGTGGGGTCCCGCCGCCTCGACGTGCAGCTCGACGCCCCCGCTCACGCACCGGGCCGAGGCGAGCACGGGACGGCGCGGCGGCGCGCCGCCCGCGAGCCTCGGCAGCAGCGGCGCGAGCGCGGGCCGCGTGTAGTGCCCGCTCACGACCGCGCTGATCGAGCCGAGCCGGTCGTCGCGAACGTCGGCCGCGTTGTACCAGATGTCTCCGCCGACCTCCGGATGGTCCCGGTTGAGCGTGAGGTGCCGGGCGAGCTCGTCCGGCTGGAACCACTCGGCGGGCTGCCCCGCCGTCCCCGCCTTGTACGCCGCCTGGCCGATCCACAGCTGCACCCCGGTGCCCGCGGCCACGTCCGACCACCAGGGGACGAGCTTGGCGTAGTCGGCGTTCGACTGGCCGATGTACCAGTAGAGCTGCGGCGCGACGTAGTCGAGCCAGCCCTTCTTCACCCAGCCGCGGGTGTCGGCGTGCAGGTTGTCGTACGACTGGCCGCCGCTGGTGTCGGAGCCGAGGGGATCGGTGGCCTTGTTGCGCCAGATGCCCGAAGGGCCGATGCCCCAGATCACCTCGGGTTTGGCCCGCCGCACACGCCGCTGCATCTCCCGGACGAGCAGGTCGACGTTGTCGCGCCGCCACGCCGCCAGGTCGGGGAAGCCCGCGCCGTACGCCGCGTAGGCCGCGCTGTCGTCGAACGCCGTGGTGTTGACCGGGTAGAAGTAGTCGTCGAAGTGCACGCCGTCGATGTCGTACCGGGTGACGGCGTCCATCATCGCGTCCTGCACGAACGCGCGGACCTCGGGGATGCCGGGGTTGTAGTAGAGCTTGCCGCCGTACGGGACGATCCATTCGGGGTGGCGGCGGCCGGGGTGGTCGGGATGCAGCGCGGCCGGGTCCGCCCGCATCGACACGCGGTACGGGTTGAACCAGGCGTGGAACGCGAGCCCCCGCCTGTGGGCCGCCTCGACGGCGAAGCCCAGCGGGTCGTAGCCCGGGTCCTGCCCCTGCACTCCGGTCAGATACTGCGACCACGGCTCGTACGGCGACGGCCAGAAGGCGTCGGCGGTCGGCCTGATCTGCACGAACACCGAGTTGAGCCGGCGCGCCACGGCCCGGTCGAGCCAGGCCGTGAGCTCGGCCTGCTGCTGCTCGGGCGTCAGCCCGGGTTTGGACGGCCAGTTGATGTTGACGACCGAGGCGATCCACATGCCGCGCATCTGACGCAGCGGCGGGACATATCCGGCGGGCGAGGCGGCAGCGGGGGATGCGGCGAGGGCGGGCAGCGGGACGCTCGCCGCCGCGGCGGCGAGGGCCAGGCCGCGCAGCACGGAACGCCGGGAGGGTGAGCTCAATCGGACCTCCGAAGGCCGGGGGATGCGGCGATCACGACACTGGCAGAAACTTACTTTCAGATCAATGCCGATAAAAGAAAGTGTCATAGACGTGTAATCTGCCCCAAGAGGTCATCGCGGGAGAGGCACCGGGCGTGCAGGTCACGTCGCCCATGTCTCGACATGTGGACTTCTGGTCTTCTTGTCCCGCGTCGGCGGGCGAGTGGATCTAAGCTGATCGCGCCACAGGAGAGGCTGCAGGTGATGAACGAGAACGAGGGCGCCGCACCGGTCAACCCGATCGCGACGGTGCGTGCGGTGCTGCCCTCGCTCACCCCCGCCGCCCGGACCATCGCGCGTCTCATCCTCGACGACCCCGCCATGGTGGCCCGCAGCACGATCACGGAGATCAGCGCGGTCTCGGGGATCAGCGAGGCGACGATCGTGCGGACGGCACGGGCGCTGGGCTTCGCCGGCTACTCGCAACTGCGGTTCGCGCTGGCCGCGGCCGTGGCCAGGGACACCCCCGAACGGCTCGTGCCGGGCGACCTCGCCCCGGACGACCCCCTGACCGACGTCATCGCGAAAGTCACCCGGGCCGAGTCGCAGGCGCTCGCCGACACGGCGGCCCAGCTCAACCCCGAAGGGCTCGGCGCGGTGGTGGACGCCGTGGCCGGCGCCCGCCGCGTGGACGTGTACGGCGTGGGCGCCTCCGGCCTCGTCGCGGCCGACATGGCGCAGAAGCTCATGCGGATCGGGCTGCCCGGCCACCACTTCACCGACGCGCATCTCGCGCTCACCAGCGCCGCGCTGCTGCGCGAGGGGGACGTCGCCGTCGGCGTGAGCTGCACCGGCGAGACACCCGACGTGCTCGGCCCGGCACGGGTCGCCCGCAAGGCCGGCGCGACGGTCGTGGCCATCACCAACAACCCGCGCTCGTCGCTGGCCGGGATCGCCGGCCACGTCCTGGTCTCCGCGGGACGCGAGACGGCGTTCCGGCCGGGCGCGCTGGCCAGCCGGATCAGCCAGCTCCTCATCGTCGACTGCCTGTTCGTCGGCGTCGCGCAGCGCACGTTCGACACCTCCGACGCCGCCTTGCGCGCGACCCGCGACGCGCTCGCCGACTACCTCGGCGACGCCCACCGCCGCGTCCGCAGCGCCTGACCACTCCGCGAGCGGCCGTCCGGCCCGCCCTCGGCCAGGCCGCGAAGCACCCGGCCCTCCTGGGGGAAAGGCCGGAGCTCGTCAGACGCCGGAGCTCGTCAAACGCCGGAGCTCGTCAGGCGGCGCCGCCGGCGTGGCGGGCGGCCTCCAGCCGGTCACCGTTGGCCCGCAGCAGCGCACGGGCGTCGTCCGGTCCGAGGTCGTGCTCGATCATCAGCACCGCCGCCTTGATGCTCCAGTCCGCCGCCTCCAGCGCCGCCCGCGCGGCGGCGGGCCCGGCGCCGGTGAGGTCGCCGACGATCCGCGTCGCCCGGCGCGCGAGCTTCGCGTTCACCGCCGAGACCTCGATCATGGTGTTCCCGTACGTCCGGCCGAGCCGGATCATCGCGATCGTGGAGATCATGTTGAGCACGAGCTTCTGGGCGGTCCCCGCCTTGAGCCGGGTCGAGCCGGCCACCACCTCGGGGCCGACGACCACCTCGATCGGATGCTCGGCCCGCTCCGACAGCGGCGACCCGGGATTGCACGACAGGCTCACGGTCAGCGTCCCGCGGCGGGCCGCCTCGCCCAGCGCGCCGAGCACGAACGGCGCCCGGCCGCTGGCGGAGATCCCCACGAGCGAGTCGAGCGGGCCCAGG
>NZ_JBFAOO010000121.1:0-22549 GCF_040675265.1 Microbispora sp. NPDC049633 | reverse complement strand
CGGCCAGCAGGCGTGCCACGTCCGCCACGGCCGCGGGCCCGCCGCCGTCCTGTTCGTCCAGCACGCCGCTGACCTCGATGGTGTCGAGCCGGTCGAACTCCCCGGCGAGGTTGAGCACCGCGAGGACGACGATTCCCGCGTACCAGTGGCTGGCCAGCAGGATCGGCGCCGCGCCGGCTCGCAGGCCGGCGGCGACGACCTCGGGTCCGATGTCGACCAGGCCGTTGGAGATGCTGACGTACGGCAGGCCGCGGTCTTGTGCGTAACGCAGTCCGTTCAGGTGGCTGTCCCACACCGCTGCCACGACCGCCGAGTAGCCGTCGGTCCGCTGGAGGCCGAGGCCGTCCCGCCGCACATCGATGGTCACGGCGGTCGCGCCGCCGAGCTCGTCGGCGACCCGCCTGGCGCGGCCGAGATCGCGGGCCGCGATCGTCAACGGCAGTTCCGGGTACCACCGGCGCAGGAGGGCCGCGGTCTCCGCGCCCACCTGGCCGGACCCGCCCATGATCAGTACGGAGTGCTCCACAGTGATGTCCTCTCGCTAACCTACATTCTGTAAGTTACATTTTGTAGCTTATGCTGGGAGGTAAAGCAAGGGAGAACGATGACCACGGGATCGACGCGCCTGTCCAGGCCGGCCAGACGGGAGCAACTGCTCGACACCGCCATGGCGATCGTGCGCGCTCACGGCACCGACAGCCTCACGCTGCTCAGCCTGGCGGAGGCCGCCGGAGTGAGCAGGCCGATCGTCTACGACCACTTCGGCACCCGCCCCGGCCTGCTGATCGCGCTCTACCGGCGGCTCGACGAGCGGCACCAGGCCGCCCTGGAGGAGGCTCTGCGCGACGCCCCGGCCGTCCCCCGCGAGATCGCTCGCGTCCTGAGCGCCGCCTACTTCGCCTGCGCCACCGACATGCCGGAGTGGACCGCCATCTCGGCCGCGCTGAAGGGCAACCAGGAGATGGAGGCGGTCGAGCGCGAGTTGCTCGACGGCTACACGGACCTCATGGCCACCGCCCTGCGGCCGTACTCCGGGCTCACCCAGGAAGCCCTCCGGCTGCGCTGCGTCGGCGCGCTGGGCGCGGCTGAGGCGATCGCCGCGGAGCTGAACCGGGGGCGGGCCATCGTCGCCGAGGCCGTCGCGGCGCTGACCGACCTGATCCTCGGCGGCATCGACGCCGGAGCCCGGGATTGACACACCGGGTCTCTGCAAGGAGCGCAACGCGGTGGAACGGTGCGTCAATCGGGTCGAGGAGTGGCGTGGCCTGGTCTTCCGGTTCGACACGACCCCCGACAGCTACCTGGCCGGTCTTCATCTCCGGGGAGCGGTCTCGTGGCTCCGCAGCCTCCGACCGGTCCGAAGTACCTAGAGCCCGCCGGCGACGTTCAGCACAGCCCCGGTGACGTAGGACGCTCGATCGGACAACAGCCACGCGACCGCCTCGGCGATCTCCTCCGGCCTGCCGGGGCGTCCCATCGGAATTCGCGCCGCGACCCGCTGCGCCCGTCCCGGCTCACCTGCCCGGGCGTGGATCGTGGTGTCGATCGTCCCCGGGGAGACGGCGTTCACCCGGATGCCCGCGGGGGCGAGCTCCCGGGCCAGGCCCACGGTCAGCGTCTCGACCGCGGCCTTGGTCGCGGCGTAGGCGACGTACTCGTGCGGGGAACCGGTGCGCGCCGCGACGGAGGAGACGTTGACGATCACCGGGCCGCTTTCCGGCGCGGGCGTCCGGCCGGTCCAGCGCCGCGCCGCCTCCCGGCACAGCCGCACCGGCGCCATGAGGTTCACCTCGACGACCCGCCGCAGGTCGGCGTCGGTCAGCTCGGCGAACGGCCCGAGCCTGCCGGTCACCCCCGCGTTGTTGACCAGCCCCGCGACGTCGCCGGCGGACTCGGCCAGCTCGAACAGCCGCTCCGGCGCGTCCTCCTCGGTCACGTCGAGCCGTACGCCGCGGACGAGGGCGCCGCGACGGCCGAGGTCGTCCTCCAGCGCCTTGGCGTCGGCGTCGGAGTTCGAGTGCGTGAAGACGACGCCGAACCCGTCCGCGCACAGCCGCTCGACTGTGGACCGGCCGATGCCGCGCGTCCCTCCGGTGACGACGACGATCGGTCGAGAGGTCATGCGCTTGTCCTTTCTCCGTGTGTCCTGGCCTCGATGTGAGTCCTGGCCTCGATCGCGTGGACGACGGCGGCCATGTCCAGGCCGGCGTGACCCAGCGCGACGGTCTCGCCGAACAGGGCGTGGCAGACGTCCAGCAGCGGCGAGGCGATGCCGGCCTCCCGCGCGGCCTCGGCGATGAGCCGGTTGTTCTTCAGCACGTCGGCGATGGCGGCCTGGGCGGCGAAGTCGCGCCCCGCCAGCTTGACCGCCTTCACCCGCGAGACGTCGCTGGCCATCTGGCCCGAGTTGAGCACGTCCACGAGCAGCCCGAGGTCGAGCCCGTGGCGCTCGCCGAAGTGCAGCGACTCCGCCAGGCCGGTGACCGTCGTGATCAGGAAGATGTTGACCGCGAGCTTGGTCAGCAGCGCCCTGGGCGCCGGCCCGCACACCACCGTCTTGGCGCACATCGGCGTCAGTAGCGGGTGGACCTCCTCGACGGTTCCGGGACGGCCGGCCAGCATCGCCACCAGCCGCCCCTGCTCGGCGGGCACCCGGGAGCCGGAGATCGGCGCCTCGGTGTAGCGGCCGCCGGCCGCGAGCACGTCGGCCTCCAACCCGGCCGAGTAGCCGGGGGAGGTGGTGCCCATGTGGACCACGACCCGGTCCGCGACGTTGCGGGCGAAGCCGGGTGTGCCGCGCTCCAGCACCGCGTCGACCGCGGCCTCGTCGGCCAGCATGAGGAGCACCACCCGCGCCCGCCGGAACACCTCGGCCGCGCTGCCCGCCACCTCCGCGCCCGCGGCGCGCAGTGGCTCGCTCCTGGCGGGCGTGCGGTTCCACACCACGAGAGGGGTTCCCGCGCGGGCCAGGTTGAGGGCCATGGGCTGCCCCATGATCCCGAGACCGACGAAACCCACGTCCATCCGCTCGCCTCCCCGCACACGTCCCCGTGCCGCCCTGGCGGCACTCGCCGGGGACCGTTGTAGCCGATGGCGCGGCGACGGTCTTGAACGATTGTGCCCGTCCCGGCGCCCGGCCTGGAATCGCCGTCCGGCGGGGGAGCATTTTGACCATCCGTAATGTGCCGTTGGTCGGGCGGCTGTCCGAGCCCGTTACAGATATGCGGCATGACCTCCCTTGAGAGAAGAACGCTCCTTCGAGCGGGCATCGCGCTCGGTGGCGGCCTCGCCGTGTCGCCTGTGCTGGGGGCCGTGCCGGCGCGCGCCACGGCGTCCGCGCCCGCGTACGTCGTCTCCGGCCGGCCCGAGCTGAGCCACGGCGTGCAGAGCGGCGACGCGACGGTGGACTCGGCGGTCGTCTGGGGCCGCGCGGATCGGCCGGGGCGGCTCGTCGTCGAGTACGGCACCCGACCGGACCTGCGGAACGCGGAGACCGTCCGGGGGCCCTGGCTCACTCCGGACACCGATCTGACCGGACGGGTGCGCCTGCGTGGACTGCCCGCCGGCCGGCGGATCCACTACCGCGTGCGAGTCGAGAACGAGCGCGGCGCGGCCGGCGAGGCCGTGAGCGGGTCGCTGGTCACCGCGCCGAGGGAGAACCAGCGCGCCGATGTGCGGTTCGTCTGGTCCGGAGACATCGTCGGGCAGGGCTGGGGGATCAACCCGGACATCGGCGGCATGACCATCTTCGAGGAGATGCGCCGCCTGGGCCCGGACTTCTTCCTGTGCAGCGGCGACACCGTCTACTCCGACGGGCCGCTCAGCGCGACCGTGACGCTGCCGGACGGCCGGGTCTGGCGCAACGTCACGACCGCGGAGAAGTCCAAGGTCGCCGAGACGCTCGCCGAGTACCGCGGGCAGTTCGCGTACAACCTGCTGGACGCCAACTATCGTGCGTTCGCCGCCGAGGTGGCGCAGATCAACCAGTGGGACGACCACGAGGTCCGCAACAACTGGTACCCCGGCCAGATCCTCGACGACGCCCGTTACACCGAGAAGAACGTCGACGTGCTCGCCGCCCGTGCCCGGCAGGCGTTCCACGAGTGGGTGCCGATCGGCGACGACCGGGTCTACCGCACGCTGTCCTACGGCCGCCACCTGGACGTCTTCGTCCTGGACATGCGGACCTACAAGGACCCCAACGACGACAACCGCTACGCCGACCCGCGCCGCGGCCTGCTCGGCGACCGGCAGCGGCGCTGGCTGATCGACGGCCTGAGCAGGAGCCGCGCGACCTGGAAGGTCATCGCGGCCGACCTGCCGCTCGGCCTCGTGGTCCCCGACGGGGCCACGGCGCAGGAGGGCGTGGCCCAGGGCGACGCGGGCGCGCCGCTCGGGCGTGAACTGGAGTTCGCCGAGGTGCTCCGCACGGCCCAGCGGCGCGGCGTGCGCGGGATCGTGTTCGTCACCGCCGACGTCCATTACACCGCCGCGCACCACTACGACCCCGCCCGCGCGGCGTTCAAGGACTTCGACCCGTTCTGGGAGTTCGTCTCCGGTCCCCTCAACGCCGGCGCGTTCGGGCCCAACGTGCTCGACGGCACGTTCGGACCCCGCGCCGAGTTCGTGCACGCGCCGCCGCAGGCGAACGCATCCCCGATGGAGGGTTTCCAGCACTTCGGCGAGATCGAGATCGACGGCCCGAGCGGCGACCTGACGGTACGCCTGCGCGACGCCCGATCCGCGGTGCTGTGGAGCACGACGCTACGCCCCGAGCACGGACCGAAGCAGAGCCCTGGCGCCGGCTCGCCGCACCGCTGACCGTCGCACACGCCCCGGAAATCCCGCGCGAGGGCCGCTCCGCGGCGTCGGCCGGAGCGGCCCTCGCACCCTCATGAAAGCAGTTGGTTGATCTTGTCGCGGGCCACCGTGGCGAGGACGCCGGCCTTGTGCGGCTGTCCGCGCAGGAACGCCTCGGTGAAGTGCTTGGCCTGCTCGTACTTGACCTTGCCCGGCATGGGCGGCTCGTTGGGATTGACGTCGCAGTCCACCAGCGCCGGGCCGTCGTGCGCCAGCGCCTCGCGGATCGCGCCCGGCAGGTCCGCCGGGTCCTTGATCTTCGCGCCGTACGCCCCGCAGGCGCGGGCCCAGGCGGAGAAGTCGGCCTCCGGCTGCCGGTGCCGCACGGCGTACTCGGGATAGCCGAGGATGATCTGCTCCCACAGGATCTGCCCGTAGCTGTTGTTGTTGTTCACCACGACCTTGATGGGCAGCTCGTGCCGTACGGCGGTGAGGAAGTCGGCCATGAGCATGGCGAAGCCCCCGTCGCCCACGAAGGCGATCACCTGCCGGCCGGGGAAGGCGTGCTGCATCCCGACGGCGTACGGCAGGCCCGGGGCCATCGTCGCGAGGTTGCCCGACAGGTAGAACTCCCGTCCGCCGCGGATCGTCCAGTGCCGCGCGGCCCAGGTCGCGATGGTCCCGGAGTCGCAGGTCAGGATGGCGTCGTCGGCGGCGGCGTCGTCGAGGCAGCCCATGAGGTACTGCGGCGCGATGGGGTCGCGTGAAGAGTCCTCCAGCGTCTCCATGTCCGTCCGCCAGGCGTCCATCTTGCGCTGGTACTTCTCCAGGAACGTCCGGTCCTTCGCCGGTTCGAGCAGCGGCAGCAGCGCCTGGAGGGCGAGCCTGGCGTCGGCGGTGACCGGCGCCTGGGTCGGGCGGCGGATGCCGAGCAGGGTCGGGTCGGCGTCGATCTGCACCACCCGGGCCTGCCCGTCGGGCGGCAGGTACTTCCCGTAGGGGAAGGACGTGCCGACCATGAGCAGCGTGTCGCACTCCTCCATGAGCTCCTCGCTCGGCGCGGTGCCGAGCAGCCCGAGCCCGCCCGTGGTGAGCGGGTGGTCGTCGGGCACCACGAACTTGCCGGGCAGGCTCTTGACGATCGGGCTCGCCAGCCTGTCCGCGACCGCCAGCACCTCCTCGCGGGCGTGCCGGGCCCCGACGCCGACGAGCATGGCGATCCGCTCGCCCTGCCGCAGCACCTCGGCCGCCCTGGTCAGGTCCTCCTCCACCGGCCGCAGGGGCAGGCTGGAGCAGGTCGGCAGGCTCGCGGGCGGGTTGCCCGGCCCGACGTGACGGTACGGGTCCTCGCTCGCGGGCGCCACCTGGATGTCGTTGGGGAAGGTCAGGTGCGACACCGTCCGCCTGGTCAGCGCGGTGCGCACCGCGAGGTCCACCACGCCGGGCATCTGCTGAGGATTGGTCACCATCAGGTTGTAGGCGGCCAGGTCCTGGTAGAGGCGGTCGAGGTGGACCTCCTGCTGGTAGTGCGTGCCCAGCACCGAGGTCTCCTGCATGCCGGTGAGGGCCAGCACGGGCACGTGGTCGAGCTTGGCGTCGTACAACCCGTTGAGCAGGTGGATCGCGCCCGGCCCGGAGGTCGCGGCGCACACGCCGAGACGGCCGGTCGCCTTCGCGTAGCCGGTCGCCATGAACGCGGCCGCCTCCTCGTGGTGCACCAGGATGAACCGCAGCCTGTCACGGTGCCGGCGGAAGCCTTCCATCAGGCCGTTGATCCCGTCTCCCGGGAGTCCGAAGATCGTGTCGACCCCCCACTCCACCAGTCGCCGGGCCAGGCTCTCACCCACGATCTCGGTCATGTCCGCCTCCGGATGGCAAATGAGCCGTACGGGAACCGCGGCGCCCGCGGCCCTCAGCGCGTCGCGGCCCGATGGCCGTGCCGCCATCCGAGGGCGTAGGCGGCGGCGAGGCCGGCGGCGACGGCGAGCGGCTTCGGAGACGACACGGCCGACTTCACCTGCTTCAGGGCGCCCTTCGGGTCGGCCACCGCGCCCGCGACGCTGCCGACCGCCGACGCCACGGTGTCACCCGCGTTCTTCAGCGCGTTGCCCTGCACGTTCATGATCGACTCCGGCATCGGACGGCTCGCCCGGGGTGCCCTTCCCGACTCCCGTACGTGTAAACGAAAGGGCAGGTCATGGCCGCTTTGTCCGCGGCAGATCCCCGCGGTTCGCGGCGGGTTCAGCCCGGGTGGCGGTGCAGCAGGAGCATGGCGGCGTCGTCGGGGACCGGGCCGCCGACGTGACGCAGCAGGTCGGCGCGCAGTCCGTCGAGGGCCGCCTGGGGATCGGTGCCGCGCAGCAGATGCGCCCGCTCCCTCAGCGGGTAGAAGCGGCCCTCCCGGCTCCGGGCCTCGACCACGCCGTCGGTGTAGAACAAGATCTGGTCGCCGTCCCCGAAGGGCACCCGGTGGGGCTTCGGGCGCGGCGAGCCGAGCATGCCGAGCCCGAGCGGGAGGGCCTCCTCCTGCGGCTCCGCGAAGTGGACACCGCCGTCGTGCCGCAGCACGAGAGGGGCGGGGTGGCCGCAGTTGAGCAGCGAGATCTCCCCGTCGTGGACCTGCGCGACGATGGCGGTGACGAACTTCTCGCCGCTCAGATGCCGGGCCAGGCTGGTCTCGACGCGCTCGACCACGCCCGCGAGCTCGGACTGGTCGTAGGCCGCCTCACGGAAGGCGCCGAGCACCCACGCCGCGGTCTCCACCGCCTCCAGGCCCTTGCCCTGCACGTCGCCGATCAGGATGCGTACGCCGTCGGGGGTGGTGACGACCTCGTAGAGGTCCCCGCCGATCTGGGCCTCGGCCGCCGCGGAGGTGTAGGAGAGCGCCACCCGGAGGTCGCCGGCGCGGCGGGGGACGGGGCGCAGCAGCACGCGCTGGGCCGCCTCGGCGACCAGGCGGACGTCGGCCAGTTCGCGCTCCCGCCGGTTCCTGAGCCTGCTGGCGAGCATGCTCGCGGCGGTGACGCCGATGATGGCCGCGATGGTGAGGTTGTTCTGCGGCCTGCCGAGGAGACCGTCGTAGACGGCGAGGGGGAGGCAGATGCCCAGGGCCAGCACTCCCACCAGGGCGGTACGCCGCACGCCGCCCGCGATCGAGGCGAAGGCCGGACCGAGGGTGAGGAGCGGCAGGAAGCCCACACCGGGCCCTGTGATCAGGTCGACGACGACGACCAGGAGAATCGCGATGAACGGCAACGCGCGCAGGATGCTCTGGGAACTCATCGCGACTCCATTGCCGGCCCCCACGTCAGCACATGATTCCTTTCCTGATGGCTTTACTCCTTCCCGTCTTGCGAGCGGGACACTCCCCGTCGTCCGCGACGGATGGCACCATTTGGGGTCGGTCGGTCGGTCAAGTCGCGGCGCGCCCCACCTGATCACTACGAGTAGTGACGTTACTCGAATTCGTGACGTGATGGCCGGTGAAGTCGGATATTCGGCCTTCCCGCCACCCCGTCACGGCAGTTCGGCGAAGCGTTCGACCTGGTCCGTACGTCCGGACACGATGATGACGTCGCCGTAGCCGAGTTCGGTCTCCGCGGTGGCGTAGGTGAACTCCTCGCCCGGCCGCTTGACCGCCACCACCGTCACGCCGTACTTGCGGCGCAGGCTCGACTCGCCGAGGGGGACCCCGACGTACTCCTTGGGCGGGAGGGTCTTGACCAGGGCGAAGTTCTCGTCGACCTCCATGTAGTCGAGCATGCGGCCGCTCACCAGGTGGGCCACGCGCTCGCCCATGTCGTACTCGGGGAAGACCACGTGCTGGACGCCGATCCGGCTGAGGATGCGGCCGTGCTGCTGACTGACGGCCTTGGCCCAGATGTCGTCGATCTCCATCTCCACCAGCAGTGACGAGGTGAGGATGCTCGCCTCCAGGTCGCTGCCGATGGCGCACACCGCCCGGTAGAAGTCCGGCAGGCCGAGCTGACGCAGCGCCTCGGGATCGGTGGCGTCGGCGGTGGCGATGTGGGTGATCTGGCCCGCGAGGCTCTGCACCACCTTCGGGCGATGGTCGATGGCCAGCACCTCGGTGCCGCGCCGCACCAGCTCCAGGGCGAGCGCGGTGCCGAAGCGGCCGAGACCGATCACCGCGACGGGGTCGTTTCTCATGTCAGCCAACGATGACGTCCTCCTCAGGTAATTCATAGCGGCGGCCGCGCTCCTTGAGCGCCAGTGCGGAGCCCAGCGTGAGCGGGCCGATCCGGCCGACGAACATCAGCAGGGTGAGCAGCACCTGCGCGGCGGGCGAGGCTTCGGGGGCGACGCTGACGGACAGTCCGGTCGTGCTGAAGGCGGAGACGACCTCGAACAGCACCCGGTCCAGGGAGTGCGGGGTCAGCACCAGCAGGACGTAGGTGAAGAGCGCGACCAGGCTCACGCTCAGCACGGTGAGCGAGACCGCCTGCCGCTGCGCGGCCTCGGTGAGCCGGCGGTGACCGATGTTCACCCGGCTCTCGCCGCGCAGCTCCGCCCAGACGATGAACGCGAGCAGGCCCAGGGTGGTGACCTTGATGCCGCCGGCGGTGCCCGCGCTGCCGCCGCCGACGAACATCAGCAGCTCGGTGACCAGCCAGCTGGAGGGGTGCATCTGTGCGATGTCGATGGTGTTGAACCCGGCACTGCGCGGCATGACGGCGGTGAAGAAGGAGGCGAGCAGCTTGCCGTTGCCGTCCATGGGGCCGAGCGTGTGGGGGTTGGTCCATTCCGTGACGAGGAAGACCAGCGTGCCGCCGGCCAGCAGGACGGTGGTGACCGCGAGCGTGATGCGGGTGAGCAGCGACCAGCGTTTGGGGCGGCGCCAGGACCGGCGCAGTTCGAACACCACCGGGTAGCCGAGCCCGCCGACGATCACCGCCGTCGCGACGGTCAGGCAGATCCACGGATCGGCGGCGAACCTGACCAGGCTGTCGGGCCACAGCGCGAAACCGGCGTTGTTGAACGACGAGACCGCGTGGAACAGGCCCAGGTACAGGCCGCGCCCGACGGGCTCGCCGTACCCGAGCACGAACCTGAGTGTGAGGACGGTCCCCACGACGGCCTCGCAGGACAGGTTGAACACGACGACCTTGCCCACCACGCGCCGCAGGTCGGCGGCGTTGAGCACCTTGGCCTCGGCCTGCGCCGACAGCCGGGCGCGCAAACCCAGCCTACGGGAGACGAGCAGGGTGAAGACGGTCGCGAGGGTCATGATGCCGAGACCGCCCACCTGGATCAGGACGGCGATGACCACCTCGCCGAACGCCGACCAGTGCGTGGCCGTGTCGACGACCGTCAGCCCGTTGACGCACACCGCCGAGGTCGCGGTGAACAGGGCGGTGATCCAGCCCGCGGGCTCGCCCGAGGCCGTGGCCATCGGACTGGACAGCAGGGTGGTGCCCAGGAGGATCGTCACCCCGAACACCGTCGTGATGACCTGCGCCGGATGGTGGAAGCGCCCCAGTATGGCCCAGAACAGTCTCATGGCCGTCGCTCCGCGCCCCCGCGCTCCGCGCCTCCTCGGCCCTCCGTGCGGCCCCGGACGCGTCCATCGCCGGCACGGTGCCGGACTGCTGTCCTGAGAATCACCGGAGACCTCCGTACGGGCGATGCGACGACGTCGCCGACCCGACTTCCCGGCACACCGCGGCCTACCGTAACAGCACATCAAGGGTCAGGCACATCGGGTTCGCGGCCCCTACTATGTCCGGCGCGCGCGCATATCATGTCTCCCGATATATAGTGGCAACGTGACAGCAGCACGGACGATGACGGAGCCCGCCTTTCTCGTTCTCACCGCACTGGTCGACGAGCCGCGGCACGGCTACGGCATCGCGCAGGAGGTCGAGCGGCTCTCCGGGGGCCGCGTCCAGCTCAAGATCGGCACTCTGTACGGCGTGCTGGACCGGCTCGCGGCCGACGGATTCGTGGAGGCGGACCGCGAGGAGGTGCGGCAGGGACGGCTGCGCCGCTACTACCGCCTCACCGACGAGGGGGCGCGGGCGCTGGAGGAGGAGGCCGTCCGGCTGGCCGACAACGCGCGCCGCGCCGTCGAGCGGCTGCGGCTCAGGCAGGCGGGAGGTCTGGCATGAGTGAGCGAGCGGACGGGCACGGTGGGTTGCGACCAGACGACCCCGAGCCGTCAGGCGAAGGGGGTGGCATGAGCGAGCGAAGCGAGCGAATCGGTAAGCACGGTGCGATTCGCTCATGCGACCCCGAGCCGTCAGGCGAAGGGGGTGGCATGAGCGTGAGCGTTCTGGAGGATCGCTACCGGCGGTGGCTGCGGCTGCTGCCCGCGTCCTACCGGGCCGAGCGCGAGGATGAGATGGTCTGGGCCTTCCTCGAAGGCGCCCAGTCCGGGCGGGCGGGACACGACGACCAGCGCCCGCGCTTTCTGGAGATCGCCAGCGTGGTCGCGCTCGCGCTGCGGGTGCGGCTGGGCGGCCCGGGGTCGCCGCCCCGGTCCTGCCTGTGGGGTGAGGCGGTCCGCCGGGCCGCCCTGTTCGGCCTCGTCTACTGGACGATGATCGGCTGCGTCTACGCCGGGCAGGCCGTGCTCACATACGGCTTCCCCCCGGAGTCGCTTCCCGGCGCGGTCATGGGGATCGGCGATCCCGGGTCGCCCGAGCGCATGCGGCTGGTGCTGGCCGAGTTGGCGCCGCTGCTGTGGGCGGTCGCCCTCGGCGCGCTGGTGCGCGGCCGCCCCCGCACGGCCAAGGCGGCGGCCACGGCGGCCCTGGTCGTGCCGTACGCGCTGGCGCCGCCGCTGTTCCTCAACGCGGAGAGCGCGCTGCGCTGGGCCTGCTCGGTCCTCCCGGCCGTGGTCACGGTGCTGGCCCTGGTGATCGGGTTCCACCGTGACGCGCCGCCGCCCCGTCTGCCCGCGCGGCGGGCCCTGCCCCTGCTCGCGGTCCCGGTCGCCGCCGGCCTCCTGCTCGCCCTGGTCGTCGGCGTTCTCGCGGCGGCGACGAGGGCCGGGACGGTCCCGGCGCCGATCCTCGTGCAGGCCTGGATGTGGGTCGACACCCCCGGCCTCGCCTCCCTGGCGCTGCTCGCGCTGACGGTGTGGTGCGCGGCCATGGGCAGGGCGCTGACATGGCCCGGGCCGGCCGCGCTGGCGGGCGCGATCCTGGCCGTGCCCGCCGTGCTCGCCCGGGCGGGCACGTTGTCTCCCGGCGGGGCCGACCCCGCCCTCGGCATGACCGGCCTCGCCGGTGGCGTGCAGCTGGCCGTGCTCCTGGCGAGCGGGATCACCCTCGCCGTCGTCGGCGTACGCGCGCTGCGGGCGACGGGCGGCGCTACGGCGCTGTCCGGGCGACCGCGGGGCGGGTGACCGCGGTGACACCCGGCCGCCCGGAGCTCCGGCGGCGCGCCTTCGGAGCTCCGGACGGGGGAGCGGCTCCGGCGCGGGCGATGACGGACGACGCGTAGGGCGCGGACGCCTGTCCGGGGCCGCGCCTCATCCGTCGCCGGTCGCCGCCTGGTCGGCCTCCTTGTGCGCCCGAGCCGTATGGTCGAGCAGCTCGCGGAGCACGCTCTCGTCGACGTCGCCGAGCCGCTTCAGGTAGAGACAGCCCTTGCCCGCCCGGTACGGACCGAGCCGGGCGAGCACCGTGGCGCAGCTCTCCTCGAACCCGCCTGTCAGGTAGACGACGAGATGTTGCTTGCGCGGGGAGAAGCCCACCAGGGGCGCCTCACCCGTGTGCCCGCTCTCGTAGCGGTAGCGGTAACGGCCGAAGCCGACGATGCTCGGCCCCCACATCACGGGCGGCTCGCCGGTCACCTCGCGGAGTATCCCGCAGAGGCGTTCCGCGTCGGCCCGCCGGCCTTCGTCGGGGACCGCGGCGAGGAAATCGCCGACGATCACGCGGGTCGGGGCCGTCACCGTCTGTCTCGATCTCGTCATGACCTCATGACTACACAGCGGGTGCGACAGAAATCGACGCCGACCCGCTGTGGACGTCCGGGCCCACCCGCGGCCGGGCAGGCACGGCGCTCTCTAACGGCGGGACCAGTCGATCTGCCGGGGCTCGGAGCGCCAGGGGGACGCCGTGGGATGAGTGGGTCGCGCGGGCCGCCCGCGCCTGGCGGGCTGGACGGGTGGGGTGGCGGCCGACGTGGCGACGCCGGACTCGTAGCCGCGGGCCGACGCGGTCACCCGTACGGACAGCCGGGCGCCGCGGTCGCGGCCCTTGACGTGGTAGGTCCGCCCGGTCGCGCCCCTGATCTCGGCGCCGTCGCGCAGCCACTGGTAGCGGACCCGCTTCGGCGACGGCGTCCAGGCTCCGGGCGACGCGGTCAGCGTGCGGCCGACCTTCGCCACGCCGCGCACGACCGGGGGAGTGGTGCTGACCACCGCGACCGGCCGCGCGTCGTGCAGGTCCACCTCGGCCGCGCGGACGAACACCTGCCGGTGGGCGTACCAGAGCTGGTAGTAGCGGTCCTGTCCCCTGAGGTCGGTGCGGTCGCCCGGCGCCGACCCGTCGAACGTCGTCGCCCGGTAGTAGTCGGTGACCACGTCGTCGTCGCTCACGGCGTACGCCTGCCCGGCCGGGACGGTGTACTCCAGCGGCGAGATGGCCTGCACGGGGATGCCGGTGCCGTCGTACGCCGGCGCTTCGGGGTAGGCCCGGCCGTACACGGCGGCGGGGGCGGCCGCCCCCGCCTTCACGGTGACCGTCTTGGCCGAGGCCGGGATCACGACGGGCCGGTCGGCGGGGTTGCGCAGCCAGGCCAGCGCGCCCGCCCACCACACGCCCAGCCAGTCGCCCTGCACCTGGGCGACGACGAGCTTGTGGCCGGAGACGACGCGGGCGCTGATGTCGCTGACGTACGTCGTGCCCGCCTCGCCGGTGGGCTTCCAGCCGGGGTCGGCGGCGAGCGGCGCGGTCTCGGACGGCGACTGGCGGAGCGGGACGAAGTTGGTGCCGGCCCCGGCGACGCACTCCGGCGAGGGCGGCGACGCGGCGGCGCAGCCGGTCAGCGGCTGCGGGTTGTCGTGGTAGCCGGTCCGAACCTCCACCACGTCGCCCGGCGCGACCCGGGTCGTGGCCGCCCGGCCGCCGCCGATCGGCGCGCCGAGCAGCTCGAAGTAGTGGTCCCAGTCCCAGTACGGCCCCGGGTCCCAGTGCATGCTCTTGGTGGCGCCGAGGATCGTCCCCGGCACCTGGTCGTGGCCGATGACGTGCGCCCGGTCGAGCGGGATGCCGTACTTCGCGGCCAGGTGCTTCACCAGCGCGGCCGAGGTCTGGTACATCGACTCGGTGTACCACCCCGCCCCGCCCGCGAAGCCCTCGTGCTCGATGCCGATGGCGTGCATGTTCACATACCAGTTGCCGGCGTGCCAGCCCACGTCCTTGGCGTCGAGGTGCTGGGCGACGTGGCCGTCGGCGGAGCGGATGGTGTAGTTCCAGGCGAGGTACGTCGGGTCCTGGACGAGCCGCACCGAGGGGTCGTAGTAGCCCTCGGTGTCGTGGATGACGATGTAGTCGAGCTTCGGCCCGCCCGCCCCGGTCCGGTCGGCGAGGTCGTGGTTGCCGTAGCGCGTCGTGTTGTCCGGGTCGGCCGGGACGTGCTTGGCGTACGGCGCGGGGATCAGCTCGCAGTCGAGGCCGGACGGGCAGTCGGTGCCCGGCGCGGCCGCCTTGGCCTGCGGCGGGACGGCGACCGACTCGTCGGCGGCGAGCGTGACCGTCTGGCCGTCGGCGGTGACCCGGCTCTCGCCGGCGCGCAGGGTCTGGTAGACCTGCCGGACGAACTCGTGCTTGGCGCCGAACCGCGCGACCGCGTCCCGCCAGGAGCCCAGGTCGCCGCCGCCGTCGTGGTAGGAGGCCAGCAGGGCCGCGCCGCCGCAGATGTTGGCGTTCGGCTGCGCGCGCAGCGCGTCGGCGGGCAGCCCGGTCAGCTCGGCCGCCGCCGCGATCTGGCTCCGCGTCCCGGCCGCCCGGCCCTTGCCGGCCCCGTCTCCCGTCACCGGCGTGTCGTCGCTCAGGTCGAACACGCCGTAGCCGCCGTCGGAGCTCGGCCTGCCCTGGTGGTCGTCCCAGCGGGACAGCATGTACGCCACGGCCTTGAGCAGCGGCTCGGGCGCGCCCGTCGCCCGTGCCGCCTCGCCGAAGGCCGCCTCCCGTGTCGGCGCCGACAGCGTCGCGGCGCAGGACACGCGAGGCGCGGCGCCGTCCGCGGCCTGCGCCGCCGGTACGGCCGGCAGCAGCATCGCCGCGGCGGCGCACGCGGCGGCGCCCGTGACGGCGGTGGTGCGCAGTGCGAGTCTCACCTTGTGCGACCCCTTCTCGGATGCCTGTGGGGGACCAGACCGGGGCAATCACACCGCCGGGCGGAGCCGGGCGCCAGTGAATCGGGCGAATCTCATCGAGATCGTTAACTGGAACCCGACAGAACCGGTCAAGCGGACATCGGCCTCCGCATACCACCCGAGCTTCAGCCGGCTAGAGGGGGTCCTTGGCGAAACCGAGGCAGGGCTCGAGCCCGGGGAAGTCCCGGGTGGCCGTGCTGTTGCCCGGGCGTCAGGTACGCCGGCGCCCGGTTTCCCGGCGTCGGCGCCGTCTGCTCCGCCGGCACGGCGGGTGCCGCGACGGCGGGCACGGCGACGGCGGTCACGGCCGCCGCCGCCAGGACGGCGCCCGTGACCTTCGACATCAACGACATGCTGTTCGTCCCCTCGGATGCCGGAGCCGTCGGTCTCCACCGACTCCCAACGGCCGAAGGCAGGCAGTCGCACTTGTGATCGACTTGTCACCGAACAGGACCGGATGCCGCGGTCACGCCGGCCACGTGCGCGCGGTGTCCCGCAGCTTGGCGTCCGCCTCGACCTGGACGGCGTCGAGGTCGTCGGGGATCTCGGCGCCCGCGACCGCGTCGGGCAGCGCGTCCTCCATGAGCCGCAGCGGCCGGAACCACAGCCCCAGCGCGCCCCAGAGCACCAGCAGCGCACCGCAGACGGCCAGCAGCAGCGCGACGCCGCGCCCCGGCCCCACCCCGACGACGTCGCCGACGAGCGTGTCCGCGAGCGCGCCGCCGGGAGCGAGCAGCGGGCCGAAGACGTCGTCGGCCAGCACCGGCGCCGTGAGGAACGCCAGCGGCGTCATGGACACGGCGAGCATCTGGTTGGTGGCCAGCACCCGCCCCTGCAGTTCCAGCCCGACCTTGAGCTGGATGATGGCGAGCCAGTGCGCGTTCAGCACACTGAGGAACGCCCACGCCATCAGCCCGCCGAACGCGGCCAGCGGGAGCGAGGGCCGCAGGCCGACGAGCAGCACCCCGGCCCCGAACCCGATCACGAAGCCGACCATGCCGACCGCGCGCCGCTCGGTGCCGCCCCAGAACACCATGGCCAGGGAGCCGAGCACCGCGCCCAGGCCCTGCATGGCGGTCACCACGCCCACACCCGCGACGTCGCCGAACGACAGCACCGCGGGCACGGTCACCGCCTGGGCGAGCATGCCGAGGTAGTTCTCCACGACGAAGAACCCGATCATGATCATGAGCGGGCGCCGCCGTACGAGGAAACGCCACCCGCCGGCGATGGCCTGCCAGAACGACTCCTCCAGGCGGCGGAACAGCCTGTCGGGGAAACGCACCAGCAGCAGCGTGCCGAGCCCGGCGAGGAACGTGACGACGTCCACCGCCACCACGCCGTGCAGCCCGACGGTCGCGACGAGAGCGGCGCCGCCCAGCGGGCCGGCGAGCATTCCGAGGCCGGTGCCGAGGTTGGCCAGCGCGTTGGCCTGCATGAGATACGGCTTGGGCACGAGCTGCGCGACGGCCGCCAGATAGGCGGGCCGGTGGAAGGCCGTCACCAGGGACAGCACCCCCGCGATGGCCCCGACCTGCCAGACCTCCAGCCGTCCGAGCCAGAGCAGGATCACCAGGGCCGCGGTGGCCGCGGCGGAGACGCCGTCGCAGATCAGCATGACCAGCCGCCGGTCCACCCGGTCGGCGACCGCGCCGCCCAGCGGCGCCGCGAGCAGCGACGGCAGCAGGGCGAGCATGGTGACGAGGGCGTAGTCGAGCACCCGGCCGTTCTCCTGATATGCCCACACGCCGAGGGCGAAGGAGGTCAGCGCGGCGCCGAGCAGCGACACGGTCTGCCCGGCCGCGACCGTGTAGAAGCGGCGCAGCTCCCGCCGGGCGCTCTGCCCGGCCACCTCGACCCGCCCCACCGGATCGGGCAGTTCGCCGCCGGCCCAGCGGCCGAGCCGCTCGTCGATCAGCCGCGCCAGGGTCTCGGCCTGGTGTTTCAGGAAGTAGTGCCCGGCCCGGGGGATCGTGGCGAGCTCGACCCGTTCGGCGAACGCCCCCCACTCGCGGTAGCGCTCCCGGTAGAGCTCGGTGGACCGGTCACGCTCGCCGATCACGCACAGCAGCGGCGCCGCGAGCCTGTGCTCCTCATGCCGGGGGGAGTCCTCGGGGGAGTCGCCGGCTGAGTCGAGATGCCGGCTGAACCACGCCTGCGCCTCCTCGACGTCGTGCCGCAGGGCGCGCAGCATGATCCCGGTGTCGCCGAAGTCGTCGTCCACGGCGCCCAGCGTGCGCAGGAAATCGCGCTGGGCCCGGTCGGAGGACCAGCGGTGGGCGGGGAACCTCCGGCTCCACCAGGCCGACAGCCGTCCGGGCAGCCGCGCGTCGGGGAAGCTGCCGCCGACGACGACACCGGCGAGCGGCGTCCCCGCGGCCTCCAGCCGCAGCGCCAGCTCCATCGTCGCGGCCGACCCGACGCAGTGCCCGTACAGGGCGATCGGGCCGCGCACCCCGGCCAGTTCGGCCGTGAGGCGGCCGGCCAGCTCCGCTATCGGCAGCGCATCCTCCTCGGGGCGCGCCGAGTCGTGCCCGGGCAGCTCGACGGCGACCACCGCCGTCCCGGGCGAGAGGCGGGCCAGCTCGGCGGCGAGCGGCCGGAAGGCGGCGGCGGACCCGCCCCCGTACGGCACGCAGACGAGGGTGCGGCTCGCCGTACGCGGACCCGCCAGGTGGTGCAGCAGACCGGCGGGGGCCTGCGCGCCGCCGTCGAGGTGAGCGGCCAGCTCGCGCACCGTGGGCCGGGTGAACAGGTCGATCACCCGCAGCGTGGGGTCGATCTCCCGGACCGCCCGCACCGCGCGGAAGGAGTCGCCGCCGAGCGCGAAGAAGTCGTCGTCGACGCCGAAGTCCGTCACACCCAGGACGCCGGCCCACACGGCGGCGATCCGCAGCTCGGCCGGGGTGCTCGGCGCCACCCGGCCGGCGGCGGGCGCCGCCTCGGGGACCGGCAGGCGGGCCCGGTCGATCTTGCCGAGCGGGGTGAGCGGCAGCTCGTCGAGGACGGCGATCGCGGACGGGACCATGTAGTCGGGCAGCCGCTCACGCAGCCCGGCCCTGACCACGGCGAGGTCCACGGTGACGGGCGCGACCCAGGCGGCCAGCCGCCGGGAGTGTCCCTCGCCGACCGGCAGCACCGCGGCCTCCCGGACGCCGGGCTGCTCCTGCAGGGCGGCCTTCACCTCGCCCAGTTCCACCCGGAAACCCCTGATCTTGACCTGGTCGTCGACCCGGCCGAGGAACTCCACGAGCCCCTGGGCGTTGAGCCGGACCCGGTCGCCGGTGCGATAGCAGCGCCGGGTTCCGGTCACCGGGTCGGGGACGAACCGCTGCGCCGTCAGATCGGGCCGGTTCAGATAGCCGCGGGCGACGCTGGGGCTCGCCACCCACAGCTCGCCCGGCACCCCGGCGGGCAGCGGGCGGCCGGCGGGGTCGACGATGTAGCAGTCCACACCGGGGAACGGGCGGCCGAGCGGCACCGATCCCACCCCCGTGGGCGTGCTGGGCGCCCGGCCGCCGAGGACCGAGACCGTCGTCTCCGTCGGGCCGCAGTGGATCTGCAGCTCCAGGTCGGGCCGGGCCGCGCGGATGCGCTCGGCCAGCTCCCACGACGTGGCCTCCCCGGCGAGGATCAGCAGCCGGCGCGGCAGCATCCTGCCCAGGTCGCCGTGGGCGGCCAGCAACTCCAGATGGCTGGGCACCATCTTGATCACGTCGACCGGGTGCGCGGCGAGATAGGCGGCGTACGCCTCGGGGTCGGTGGCGGTGTCCTGGTCCACGAGGTGGACCGCGGCGCCCCGGAACAGCGCGCCGTACAGGCAGGTCAGCCCCAGGTCGGCGGCGGTGGTGGAGACCACCCCGTACGACTCGTACACGTCGGGCACCAGCTCGGCCAGGCCGTGCAGGTAGTGCAGGGCCGACCGGTGCTCGATCCCGGCGCCCTTGGGCCGCCCGGTGGAGCCGGACGTGAAGATCACATGGACCAGCCGGTCCGGGGCGACCTCGACGTCCGGCGGATCCTCGGGCCCGGCGGCCGGCAGCTCGGGCAGGACCAGCGTGCCGGGGAGCCGGCCCGCGTGCTCGGGATCGGCGAGCACGACCCGCGCGCCGGCCGTCTCCAGCATGTGGCCGAGACGGTCGTCGGGATAGAGGGGATCCATCGGCAGGTACGCGCCGCCCGCGCGCAGCACGCCGAGGAGCGCGGGAACCAGCCCGCGGTGCCGGCCGGCGAGCACGCCGACCGGCTCGTCCGGCCGCACCCCTGCCGCGACGAGACGGTGGGCGACGCGGTTGGCCAGCCGGTCCACCTCGCCGTACGTGAGGGAGCCGGAGGCGTCGGTCACCGCCGTCGCCCCGGGCGTGCGCCGCGCGTGGTCGCCGACGAACGCGTGCAGCGGCCGGGTCAGGTCCATCTGCATCCGCGTGCCGGAGACGACGGGCCCGGTCACCGGTTCCAGCGGCACGGCCGCCGCGGGCGCGTCGAGTTCGGCGAGCATGCCCTCCAGCAGGGTGAGGTACCAGCCGGTGACGCGCCGGGCGGTCGCCTCGTCGAACAGGTCGACGCGGTAGGCGAGCTCACCCTCGTACGTCTCGCCCATGTTGTCCAGGGCGAGGTTGAGGTCGTACTTGGTGGTGCGCAGGGGGAACTGCACCTGCTCGGCGGACAGGCCGGGGAAGTCCGGCGTCCGGGAGCCGTCCTCCAGCACGTTGAGCAGCACCTGGAAGATCGGTGTGGTGGCGAGATTGCGCTCGGGGTGCAGGTGCTCCACGATCCGGTCGAACGGCACGTCGCGGTGGGTGAGCGCGTCGAGCATGGCGGCCTTCGTCCGGGCCAGGAGTTCGCGGCCGGTCGGCTCGCCGGACCTGTCCCCCCGCAGGACGAGCGTGTTGACGAAGCAGCCGAGCATGTCCGCGGTGCCGGGGTTAAGCCGTCCCGCCTCGGGCACGCCCACCGGCACGTCGTCGGTGCCGCAGACCCGGCCGAGCAGCTCCTGCCAGGCGGCCAGCAGCACCATGAACGGCGTGCAGCCGGTTTCGGCGGCGGCCTCGCGCACCCGGGCGGTCAGCGCCGGCGCGAGCCGCACCGGGACGGTGGCGCCCGTCCAGTCGGCGACCGAGGGGCGCGGCCGGTCCACCGGCAGGTCCAGGACCGGTTCGAGCCCGGCCAGCCGCCCGGTCCACCAGGACAGGTCGCCCTCCGGCTGACCGGCGAGCCAGGCCGCGTAGTCGGCGTACTGCACCCGCGGCGGCGCGGGCGGGCCGGCGAGCCCGAGCCGTGCCGTGTACAGGGCGGCGAGCTCGGTCAGCGCGAGGTTCCGCGACCAGGCGTCGAAGGCGATGTGATGCACCGTCAGCGACAGCACGTGCTCCCCGGCCGCGGGTAGCCGCAGCAGCAGGGCGCGGGCGGGCGGCTGCGCGTCCAGCGCGAACGGGCGGGCGAGCTCCTCCTGCAGCCGCGCGCCCAGCAGGGCGTCGTCGTCGAGGTCCTCGACCGTGATCGGGACCCGTCCGGCGTCGACGGGGACCGCGCCCTCGTCGGTGAACAGGCTGCGCAGCACCTCGTGCCGGTCGGTCAGGTCCCGCACGGCGCCCAGCAGCGCCGCGACGTCCAGCGGCCCGCGCAGCCGTACGACGGTCGGCACGTTGTAGGCGGCCACGTCGTCGAGTTGCGCGAGGAACCACAGCCGGGCCTGCGCGGGCGACAGGGGAGCGGGGCCGCCGTCCCCCTCCCTGACGGGAATCGCCGGGACGGCACGGGCATGGGCGCGGCGGGCCGCCGCCAGCCGGCCGGCGAGAGCGCTCCTGCGCTCGTCGCTGACGGTCACGGCGTCTCCTCCAGGTCGGCCAGCAGCAGGGACTCCAGCCCGGCGGCGTAGTCGGCCAGGGTCCGCCGCTCGAACAGCAGGCGCACCGGCACGGTCAGGTCCAGGGCGTCGCTCAGCCGGGCCGCCACGAGGGCCGCGGTGGCGGAGTGGCCGCCGAGGGCGAAGAAGTCGTCGTGCGCACCCGGCTCCGGGCCGTCCAGCACGGCGCTCCACACCTCCGACACCAGCAGCTCGGCCTCGGTGCTCGGTGGCACCCGCGGCGCCCGGTCGCCGGGTTCCGGCAGGGCCGTGCGGTCCACCTTGCCCGAGGCGGTGAGGGGCAGGGCGTCCAGGAGCACCCAGCGGCGGGGAACCATGTAGTCGGGCAGCCGCGTGCTCAGCAGGCGCTCCAGCTCGTGGGTGTCGGCCCCCTGCGGCGCGGCGAGGTATCCGACGAGGTGGTCGCCGTCGCGCACGGCGACGACCGCGTCGGCGACGCTCTCGCGGAGCGCGGACTCGATCTCGCCGAGCTCGATCCGGTGGCCGCGGACCTTCACCTGCCCGTCGCGCCGCCCGAGGAATTCGAGCGTGCCGTCGTGCCGCCAGCGGGCCAGGTCGCCGGTGCGGTAGCGGCGCCCGCCCGGCGGGCCCTGCGGGTCGCCGGTGAAGGCGGCCGCGGTCAGCTCCGGCCGGCCGCGATAACCGGCGGCCACGCCGGCGCCGCCGATCCACAGCTCGCCCGTCACCCCGGCGGGCAGCATGCGCCCCGCCCGGTCGAGCACGTACGCCCGCTCCCCGGCCAGCGGCCGGCCGATGGACACCTGGTCGCCGACCGGCGCGGTCACCCGGATGATCGTGGAGTAGATCGTGGTCTCGGTGGGCCCGTAGGCGTTCCACAGATCGACCCCGCGATCCAGCAGCCCGGCGGCGAGGGCCGCGTCGAGCACCTCGCCGATGCTGATCACCCGCACGTCACCGCCGCGCTCCTGGGGATCGCTCCGCCAGCCGGAGGCGACGAGCATGCGCAGCGTGGTCGGCGTCGCGGTCATCAGCGTGACCCCCGACTCCGCGACGCGCCGCGCCACCGCCCGCCCGTCGAGCGCCTCGTCGCGGCCGAGCAGCTCCAGCCGCAGCCCCCGGCACAGGCTCACCCACACGTCGAAGCCGAACACGTCGAACGAGAACGGCGTCAGGCCGAGCATCACGTCGTCCGGCCGGACCCCCGGCGTGACCGTCATCGAGGCGACGAACGCCGCGAGGTTGGCGTGGGTGATCTCCACGCCCTTCGGCCTGCCGGTGGAGCCCGAGGTGTAGAGGACGTAGGCGAGGTCGCCGGGGTCCACCTCGGCACCGTCCCGCACCGCCTCCGACGAAGACAGCCGAGCAAGGTCGACGACGACGCCGCCCAGATCCCGGGCCACGGCCAGCCCCTCGCCCGCCGCGACGATCACCTTGGCGCCGCAGTCGTCCACCTGGTCGCGCAGCCGCCGGAGCGGGTGACCGGGATCGAGCGGAACGTAGGCGGCGCCGGCGAGCAGCACGCCCAGCAGCGCGGCGGGCAGCCGGCGGTCGCGCGGCAGGCACACCCCCAC
>NZ_JBFAOO010000120.1:0-22788 GCF_040675265.1 Microbispora sp. NPDC049633 | reverse complement strand
GCGCCCGCCAGCAGGCCGGACGCGTGCGGGACCGGCCCGGAAAGCGCCCGCGGGGGCGCGTCGGCGGCCACAACGGCTCCCTCCGCGTCTCCCCCGGCGTCCCCCTCCGCGTCCCCCTCCGTGTCCCCCGCGACGTCCCCCTCCGCGTCCGGGGGCTCCCTCGTGGCGGGCCGCTACCAGCCGCTGTGGCCGTTCGCGGACGAGGAACAGGTGCGGAACTGGCAGAAGAGCTACCGTTCGGGTGGCCACCAGCCCTGGCACCTGGACGAGGCGCAGACCGCGCTCTCCTTCACCCAGGGATTCCTTGGCTTCAAGGGTGTCGACCAGGTGGTCGAGCGCACGGTGACCGGCGCGCACGCCCGCGTCTCCGTCGGCATCCGCGGCGAGGGCGGCGGACGGCCGGGCATCGCCGCCGTCATCCACCTGGTCAGGTTCGGCACCGGGAAGGACGCGCCGTGGGAGGTCGTGGGCACCGACGACACCACCTTCTCCCTCACCACCCCCCGGTACGGCGCCCTCGTGTCCTCACCTGTGAAGGTGGGCGGCAGGATCACGGGAGTGGACGAGCGCATCCGGGTGCGGGTGCGCGCGGCCGGGAGCGCCGGCCCCCTCGGCGAGCGCTGCTGCGTCTCGGCCGGAGGGGACAACGCCCCCTGGTCCGCCACCGTGACCTTCCGCGCGGCCCCGGGCCGGACGCTCACCGTCGTCGCGAGCACCGGCGGCCACGTGGCCGAGGTCGAGCGTTTCACCGTCACCGGTGTCCGGGTCGCGCCGTAAGTCCCGGATGACGAGCACGGTTGTCAGTGGCCCCGGCGGATCCACTCGTCGAGGTGCGGCAGTTCCGCGCCGATCGTCGTGCTGTCGCCGTGGCCGGTGTGCACGACGGTCTCGGGCGGCAGGACGAGCAGGCGGTCGCGGATCGAGTCGACGATCACGCCGAAGTCGGAGAACGAACGGCCGGTCGCGCCGGGCCCGCCCTGGAACAGGGTGTCACCGGTGAAGACGACGCCCAGGTCGGGCGCGTGGAAGCAGCAGGCGCCGGGAGCGTGCCCAGGGGTGTGGAGCACTTCGAGACGGGTTCCGGCGACCTCGACGACCTGCCCGTCGGACAGCGTGCCACCCGGTTCGCGATCGGGGTGGGTGAGCCGCCAGACCGGCAGGTCGGCCGGGTGCAGCAGGACGGGCGCCCCGGTCGCCTCCGACAGCTCCGGCGCGACCCTGACGTGGTCGTCGTGGGCGTGGGTCGCGAGGATGGCCAGGACGCGCCGGCCCGCGATCACGTCGGTGATCGCCTTGACGTCGTGGGGCGCGTCGAACACCACGCACTCGTCGTCGTCGCCGAGCACCCACACGTTGTTGTCCACGTCGAAGGTCTGGCCGTCCAGGCTGAAGGTGCCGGACGTGACGGCATGGTCGATACGGGCACTCACGTGAAGATCACCACCGAGCGGAACATGCCCTTATTCTGCACGCGGTCAGCGAGGAGCCGCGACCGGGGGTCACGGTCCCTGCCGCTGGTCCTCGGCGGTCCGGGAGGGCTTGGGCGGCAGCACCGGCTCCAGGCGGAACATCCCGGCGGACACCTCGTCGTTCCGGGGTGCGGCCCCCCGCCTGCCCGCGACCGCCACGAGCACGTCGGTCACGGTGACGAGCCCCTGCAGGGTGCCGGAGGCCCCCATGACCGGGACGACGTCCACCCCCGACTCCAGCATGACGGCCGCCACGGCGGGCAGCGGCGCGTCGGGCGGCACGTGCGGGCACCTGCGCCCCGCGAGCAACTGCCGCACCTGGCTGCTCGACTGCTCCGCCGGGCCGCCGGACCAGTGGGCCGCGATGTCCTCCCGGGTGAGCACGCCGATGATGCGGGAACCCGCGTCCACCACGGGCAGGTGGTGCATCGACCCCCGGCGCATGAGTTCCCAGGCCATGAGCGGCGACTCGTCCGGTTTCACGGTCACGAGCACCCTGCTCATCACGTCGGCGGCGGTCATGGCTTCTACGCTCATCGTGTCCTCCCCGCGGCGCACCGGCCAACTCCATCGGACCACTGCCGCCATACCCGGCGCAGTGCCGAACGACCCTACGGCCGGGGACCTCCGGCACCTGCCCGTACGGCCGCCGCGGCGATGAAATGACCAGGTCAGGGCAGGAACCGGAGGAAGACGCCGGAGGTGGGCGATGCTGGCCGGTGAGGTCATGAGCAGCCCGGCGATCACGTTGCGCCGGGACGACTCCGTACGGCGGGCGATCCGGGTGCTGTACGACCACGAGATCACGGCCGCCCCCGTGCTCGGGGACCACGGCGAGCTGGTCGGGATGGTCAGCGAGATCGACCTGCTGTGCGGCGCCTTCGCGACGGGCGGCCCGGCGCCCCGGACGGTGGCGGACGTCATGTCGCGTCAGGTGAGCACGGTCGAGGACACCGCCGACGCGAGGGTGCTGACGGACCTCATGATCACGAGAAGGATCACGAGCGTGCCGGTGCTGCGCGACGAGCGGGTGGTCGGGATGGTCAGCCGCCGCGACCTCATGGCGCTGCTGGCCCGGTCGGACGAGGAACTGCGCGACGCCGTCCTGGCCGCGCTGCGCGAGCGCTATCCCTCCGGGGCGTCGTGGGAGGTGACCGTGCGCGACGGTGAGATCGACCTGCACGGCCCCGAGGGCCAGGGCCCCCAGCACGTGGCCGACCTGCTCGCGCAGGCGGTCCCGGGGGTGCGGCCGGGCCGTCTCCTGTCATGACAGAACGCCCCTCACCACGGCGACCGGGCAGTGCGCGTGAGCGAGCAGGGCGCGGCTGACCGAGCCGAGCACGGCGGCGGTGAAGGCGTTGCGGCCGTGGGAGCCGACGACGAGCAGGACGGCCCGGGACGACGCCTCGGCCAGCGCGGAGACCGGATGGCCGCGGACCATGTCCAGCTCGGTTTCCACGTCGGCGTACGCGCCCTGCCACGACCGCAGCTCCCCGCGCGCGTACTCCTCCGCGGCCCGCCGCATCTCGTCCAGGTCCGTCGCGATCACGGGCCCGTACGGCACGGGCGGCTCCCAGGCGCACACGATCCGGATCCGCCGGCCGTGCAGCCGCGCCTCCTCGAACGCGTACGCCAGGGCGGCCTCGGACGTCTCGGTGCAGTCGAAGCCCGCCACGATCTCCTCCGCCGCCTCCGGGGCGGAGGGACGTACGACGACGACCGGCACGGCGACGTGCCCGGCGACCTGGTTGCCGACCGACCCGAGCAGCATGCCGGGGAAGCCGCCCGCGCCGTGGCTGCCGATCACGACTTCGGCGGCGCCGGAGGCCTGCTCACGCAGGACGCGGCCGGGACGCCCCTCGGCCAGCTGTGTGGTCACGACGAGGCCGGGCCGCCGGCCGCGGGCGGCCCGAGCGGCGTGGTCGAGGATCTGCCGTCCCGAGGGCGCCAGCTTGTCGTAGCAGTCGGGGATCGGGTAGCGCGGGCCGTCGTACGGCAGGCGGTCGACGGCGTGGACCACCCGCAGGGGCACGCCCCGCAGGCCTGCGTGGTCGGCCGCCCACTCCACCGCCGCGGTCGCTCCGGCGGACCCGTCGGTGCCGGCGACGACAGGATCGATGAACGGGGTCATGGCGCGGTGCCTCCTGACGTCAGCGGCAGCGGGACGCTCCAGCACAGCCGGGTGCCCCCGGTGGCGAGGGCCTCGGCGGCGCAGGACCCGCCCAGGCTCTCGGCGCGGTCGCACAGGTTGCGCAGGCCGCTGCGGCGCCCCCGCGCGGGGATGCCGATGCCGTCGTCCTCCACGAGCAGGGTCAGGCGGTCCTTCTCCAGGCGCACGGTGACGGCGGCCCGGCCGGCGTGGGCGTGCCGCACCACGTTGGAGATCGCCTCTCTCGCGACGGCCAGCAGGTGCTCCCCGACGACGGCGGGCACGCGGGTGTCGAGCTGGCCCTCCAGGCGCAGGGCCGGCAGGAAGCCGAGGGGCTCCCGCGCGCCCTCCACCAGCTCGACGAGCCTGGCGCGCAGCCCGGGGGCGCCGGCCGGGGCCCGCAGGGCGAAGATCGTGGTGCGGATCTGCCGGATCGTGCCGTCGAGTTCGTCGATGGCGGCCCGCAGGCGCGCGGCCACCTCCGGGTGCTCCTCCAGCCGGACGGCGCCCGTCAGCGTCATCGCGACCGCGAACAGCCGCTGGATGACGACGTCGTGCAGGTCCTTGGCGATGCGGTCGCGGTCCTCGAGCAACCCGAGCCGTTCGGCGTCCCTGCGCGTCTCGTCCAGTTCGAGAGCGACGGCCGCGTGGCCGGCGAAGGAGTGCAGCATGCACATCTCCGGCCGGCTGAACGGGACGCGGCCCGGCCGCCGGCCCAGCGACAGCACCCCCCGCACCGCGCCCGGCGCCCCGAGCGGCACCGCGCACACCGCACCGGCGCCCGCCGCCTCCCCTACGGCGGTGATCAAATCGGTGTCGCCCAGGTCGGCGACCACGCGGGGCTCCGCGTGGACGAAGACCTGCCCGGCCAGCGAGCCCTCGACGGGCAGCAGACGCCCCCGCGCCGCGGCGCCGACGACCTCGCCGTCGGTGATCACGACCCGCAGCGTACGTCCGCCCTCCTCGGGCAGGAGGATCGCCACCGCGTCGGCGGCGGCCATCCGCCGGGCGTGGCCGGCGATCAGCGTCAGCACCCGCGGCGTCTCGGCGCCGGACAGCAGGCTCCTGGTGATCTCCGCGGACGCGCGCAGCCAGGTCTCCCTGCGGCGGGTGTCCTCGTACAGCCGGGCGTTCTCGATCGCCACCCCGGCGGCGCCGGCGAGGGCGACGACGATCGCCTCGTCGTCCTCGTCGAACTCCCCTCCCCCGCGCTTGTCCGTCAGGTAGAGGTTGCCGAACACCTCCCCCCGGACCCGTACGGGCACGCCGAGGAAGCCGGTCATCGGAGGGTGGCCGGGCGGGAAGCCGTACGACTCGGGGTGATCGGAGATGCGGGCCAGCCGCAGCGGCCGGGGTTCTTTGATCAGCAGCCCCAGCAGGCCGAGCCCGTGCGGCCAGTGCTCGATCCTGGCGATCTCCTGCTCACTCAGCCCTACCGGGACAAACCGGACAAGGGTGTGGTCCTCCCCGATCAGGCCGAGCGCGCCGTATCGGGCGTCGACCAGCGTGGCGGCGGTCTCGACGATCCGGCGCAGCACGGTCTCCAGATCGAGACCCTCGCCCACCGAGACGACCGCCTCGAGCAGCGCGTGGACCCGGTCGCGCGTCGCCAGGACCGCCTGCAGCCTCGTGTGCAGTTCGGTCAGCAACCCGTCCAGGTGCGTCCGCGGGATCATGGCCGCCTCCCCCGTCGGCGCCACGCGTATCCGCCACAGATGAAGTGTCGCAAACCGGAGCACTCCCGGCTCCGGCCCTTTGCCAGGTCGCGACCGGCTTCTTACGGTCCGTGTACGCCTACGCGCTCCCGACCCCTGACATACCCGGACATACTCGGAGATGAGCCGGATCGGACCACGGGGGTGGGCCATGAGTGAGCGGCGTGACGGCGTCATCCGGGTCGCCTGGCACGGAGCCGACCGGTTCGACGTCCGGATCCGGCGCCACGTGGTCCGCGCCGACCAGCCGGCGGACGCCGGCGGGAGCGACACCGGGCCCACTCCGGCCGAGCTGTTCGTGGGCGGCGTCGCCGCCGGAGTCGCCTGCTGCGCCGAACGCTACCTGCGCCAGCGCCAGCTGCCCGCCGGGGTCGGGGTCACCGCGCGGTACGGCCTGGGCGTGTGTCCCGGGCGGATCGACAACATCGAGCTGTCGGTGGACGCCCCCGGCCTGCCCGCGGGGCTGCGCGACTCGCTCCTGTCGGTCCTGGAGCACTGCGCGCTCCGCACCACGCTGCGGGTGCCGCCGCAGGTCACGTTCGAGGTCCGCCAGGCCGTTCCCGGGTCAGCCGTTCCCGCAGCCCACGTGCCGTACGGCGGACCGCGGCCAGGACCGGCGGGGTCATCGGGGCGCCAGGGGTGAAATCGCCGCCCTCGATGCCGACGACGACCAGCTCGCCCGGCAGCCGGCCGAGGGCGCGCCCCAGCGCGACGGCGTCGGCCGGCCCGAGACCGTGAGAGCCCGCGGGCGGACGCGACCGCATCGGCATCGGCACGGGCATGTGCACGGGCATGTGCACCGTGCCGGGCGGAGCGCCGGAGGAGACGGCGTCGACCACGATCGCGAGCGCGGCGCCCGACCACGCCTCGACCAGCGCCGCCGGGTCACCGCGGTTCTCCACCACCGCGACGGAGGGCGGCAGCGTGCCCCGCAGCCGCCTGGCCACCCCCAGGCCCGCCGCGTCGTCGCCGCGCAGATCGCTCCCGAGGCCGGCGACCACGGTCTCAGCCATGATCCACGCAGCCATGATCCACGCGCAGGTCCAGGAAGTGCGCCGAGCAGGAGATGCAGGGGTCGTGGTTGCGTATCGCCTTCTCGCACAGCGCGGCCAGCTCGCCCTCGGGCAGGGTGAGCCGCGGGGCCAGCAGGTCGCGCAGGTCCGCCTCGATGCGCGCCTGGTTCTGCGCGGTGGGCGGCACGATGTCGGCCTCGGCGACCAGCCCGCCGTCGTCGAGCCGGTAGCGGTGGTAGAGCGTGCCGCGCGGGGCCTCCGACGCGCCGTGGCCGGCGCCCGGCCGGGGTTCGACCGGCACGCACGGCCGCTCCGGCTCGGCGTACCCGCCGAGGAGGCGCAGCGCCTCGTCGCACGCGTGCACGATCTCCACGGCCCGCACGACGATGGCGCGGTAGGGGTTGCGGCAGACGGGGCCGAGACCGGCGGCGGCGGCCGCCTCCCGCGCGAGCGGGGACAGCCGCGCCGCATTGAGCGCGTAGCGGGCCAGCGGGCCGGTGAGGTAGCCGCCTACCCCGTCGAGCCGGGCGTGCAGCGCGGTGGAGTGCGGCACCTGTTCCTCGGTCACGTGGTCCGGCCAGTCCGCGACCGGGAAGCTCACCGGTTCCGCCCGCCCGTCGCCGGCGCCGACCGCGCCGGACAGGATGGCGTACTCACCGGGGTGGCGCAGCGCGAGGAACCGGTAGTCGTGCTCGACGTCGGGGAAGTCGAACCCGGCGACCCAGGCGACGGTGGCGAGGGCGTGGTCGCGGGCGCGGCGCAGCCGCTCGGCGGCGGGGGCGAGCTCCCGGCTCGACGGCGCCCGGTAGAACCCGCCGACCCGGACGTTGACCGGGTGGATGGGCCGCCCGCCGATCACGGTGACCAGCTCGTTGCCGGCCTTCTTCAGTTCGAGCCCGCGCTCCACCAGGTCGCGGTGATCGGCGGCCATCGCGACGCCGCTCTCGTAGCCGAGGAAGTCGGGCGCGTGCAGGAGGTAGACGTGCAGCGCGTGCGACTCGATCCACTCGCCGTAGTACAGCAGCAGCCGCAGGTCGCGCAGCGGGCCGGTGACCTCGGCCCCGCAGGCGGCCTCGATCGCCTGGCAGGCGCTCATCTGGTACGCCACAGGGCAGATGCCGCAGATTCGGGCGGTGATGTCGGGCGGCTCGGTGTGCCCCCGGCCCCGCAGCATCGCCTCGAAGAACCGGGGCGGCTCGTAGATCCGCAGCTCCAGGCCGGCGATCCGGCCGTCGCGGGCGTGCACGACCAGCGCGCCCTCGCCCTCCACCCGGGTCAGCGCGCCGATCCGCACGGTCTTGTGCGTCATCCCTCCCCCTCCTCGGCCCCCTGGGCCTCCTCGGCCGCCCGCCGGAAGGGCTCGGCCGTGGCGTGGTAGGTCCGGTAGATCCGCACCAGTTCGGGGGTGCTCATGCCGAGCTCGCGCATCCAGTGGTTGAGCGACGCGTGGTTGGGGCTCTCCATCGGCCCGAAGCAGCCGTAGCAGCCCCGGTTGAAGGCCGGGCACAGCGCCCCGCAGCCCGCCTGGGTGACCGGCCCCAGACAGGGGGTGCCGTGCGCGACCATCACGCAGGCGTTGCCCCTGGCCTTGCACTCCACGCACACGCTGTGCGCGGGCACCACCGGCCGCCGCCCGGCGAGGAACGCCGAGATCACCTCGAGCAGCTGGTGCTTGTCCGGCGGGCAGCCGCGCAGCTCGAAGTCGACCGGCACGTGGGCGGCGATCGGGGTCGAGCGGTCCAGGGTGGCGATGTATTCGGGCCGGGCGTAGACCACCGCGGCGAACTCCCGCACGTCGGCGAAGTCGCGCAACGCCTGGATACCGCCCGCGGTGGCGCACGCGCCGATCGTGACCAGCCGCTTCGACACCCGCCGCACGTGCCTGACGCGCTCCAGGTCCTCCGGCGTGGTGATCGATCCCTCCACGAGCGACAGGTCGTACGGGCCGGGCCCGGGGGCGCCGGATGCCTCGAGGAAGTAGGCGATCTCCACCCGGGCCGCGACGGAGAGCAGCTCGTCCTCACAGTCAAGGAACGTGAGCTGGCAACCGTCGCAGGAGGCGAACTTCCACACGGCCAGCCGAGGCGCCCTGTCCACCACCGCGACCCCCCTCACAGCTCCGGGACGGCGAGCATCGGCGCCGCGCGGTCGTAGCGCAGCACCGGCCCGTCCTCGCACACGAACAGCGGGCCGAACTGGCAGTGGCCGCAGCGGGCCACCGCGCACTTCATGTTCCGCTCCAGCGACAGCTCCACCCGGCCGGGGGCGACGCCGCGCCGCACCAGCTCCGCCGCCGTCTTCCGCATCATCGCCTCCGGCCCGCACACGAAGGCGTACGTGCGGCGCGGCTCGAAGACGATCCGGTCGATCAGGTGGGTGACCAGCCCGACCGGCCCGCGCCAGGCGTGGTCGGGGTGGTCCACGGTCACCCGGACGTCGGCGCCCTGCCGGGACCAGCACGCCAGGTCCCCGGAGAACAGGAGCAGACCGGGAGCCCGGCTGCCGGCGATCACACTGATCCGGCCATACCCCGGCCGGTCCCGCAGCAGCGCCCGCACGACCGGCCGCAGCGGGGCGAGGCCCAGACCGCCCGCGGCCACCACCACGTCGAGGCCCGCCGCCGCGCGCAAGCCCCAGCCCTGGCCGTACGGCCCGCGCAGGCCGACGACGTCGCCGGGCCGCTTGCCGCACAGGGCGGCGCTGACCGCGCCCACGGCCCTGATCGTCTGCGTGTAGCCGCCGGAGCGGGCCCGTCCGCTGATCGAGACCGCGATCTCCCCCACGCCGGGGGCGTACAGCATGGTGAACTGGCCCGGCCGGAACGGCGGGCAGTCCCCGCGTACCGGCTCCAGCGTCAGGGTCACGGTGTCGGCCCGGTCCGGACGGCGGGAGCGCACGCGGTACGGCGCCGGCGTCATCGGGTGCGGGCCGCCGGTCATGGCAGGTTCGCCAGCTCCTCGGTGACGTCGATGCCGACGGGACACCAGGTGATGCAGCGCCCGCAGCCGACGCAGCCGGACATGCCGAACTGGTCGATCCAGGTCGAGAACTTGTGGGTGAGCCACTGGCGGTAGCGTCCGGCGTTCGAGCCGCGCACCGGCGTCCCGTTGACCTCGGAGAAGTCCAGCGTGAAGCAGGAGTCCCAGCGCTCGATCCGCTCGGCCGTGCCGTCGGTGAACGACGTGGCGTCCTCGACCGTGCTGCAGAAGCAGGTGGGGCAGACCATGGTGCAGTTGGCGCAGGTGAGGCAGCGGGCGCCGACCTGCGCCCAGCGCGGCGAATCGTGCGCCGACAGCCGTTCCTGGATGCCCTCGGTCTCCACGTGGCGGCCCATGTGCTCGGCGGCGTCGCGGGACACCTCGGCGGATGCCGCCAGGTCTTCGGCCGAGGCGGGGCGGTGCGGCAGCGCAGCGGCGATCGGCTCGCCCCGGGCGCTGCCGGTCTCGACGACGAAGCGGTGCGGCGCGGCCAGCTCGGTGAGGGCGAGGTCGAATCCGGTGGTGGCCCGGGGGCCGGTGTGCATGGAGACGCAGAAGCAGGTGCCGCCGGGGACCGCGCAGTTGACGGCGATCAGCAACAGGGCCTGCCGCCGCCGCAGGTACGCCGGGTCGGGGTGCCTGCCGCCGAGAAAGACCCGGTCCTGCACGGCGATCGCGGCCAGGTCGCAGGCCCGCAGGCCGAGCAGGGCGACCCGCGGCGCGTCCTCCTCCGCCTCCTCGACCTGTTCGCCGCGCATCCGGAAGAGCGTCTGCCGGGGCGGCTGGGTGTAGGCCTTGGCGGAGTCCGGACTCGCCGCGAACGAGAAGACCATCTCGCCGGCGCCCTCGGTCAGGCGGTAGCGCCCGGGCTCCTGGACGTCGGTCCGGCCTCTGGCGAGCCGGTCGGCGGAGGCGATCTCCTCGAAGCGGATGACGCGCTCGCGCACCACGGGACCCACGACGGCATAGCCCCGGGCCCGCAGCTCGGCCACCAGGGGTTCCAGAGATTCGATCACGACGGCGTCCACGGCGTCCCCCTCGCCCGTTCGCCCCTCCCGCTCACAGTACTCGGCTCCCGGAGGGCGGTGAAACTTTCATGCCCGTACCGGGACGACGGACCGCGTCCGGCCCGTGTACCTGACATCCGCCCGTGATCATGGTGACATTCCTGGAGCGAGGTTCGCCGAATCGGCCGCCGGAGATCCCGGCACGACGAGAGGACAGGCAATGGCAGGGCTCTTTTTTTCGGGCGCTCATGAAACCGGTTTCAAGCGGACGCGGACCCTCTGGGCCGCCGCGGCCGCCCTGGCCGCCACCGCGGCGATCGGCGCCAGCCCCGCAAACGCGGACACGGCGTCCTGCTCGATCTCGTGGTCGAGAATCTCCCAGTACGTCGTCGGGTTCACGGCGGACGGACGAGTGGTGAACACCGGGACGACCCCCCTGAAGGGATGGCGGGTCTCCTGGACGTTCACCGGGGACGAGAAGCTCTTCTCCCTGCTGACCACGTTCTGGACGCAGACCGGGCAGAGCGTCACCGGCACCAACGTGTCCTGGAACGGCACCATCGCTCCGGGAGGGAGCGTCCCCATCACGGCGGTCGGAAACTCCACGGGCGGCACGTTCGGGCTGACCGGCCTGACCTGCACGCCCCTGTAAGACGCCTCAGGCCCGCGTGACGGCCGCCCGGTAGTCGCCGGCGATGCCGGCCGCGACGGCCAGCAGCGGGTCGACCAGGCGGGGCAGCTCGCGCACCCGCCGTGAGGACACCACGATGCCGACGGCCGCGACGGGCCGGTCCCCGACCAGCACCGGCGCGGCCGCCGAGCAGGAGCCGAGCGTCATCTCCTCGTGCGTGGTCGCGTACCCCTGGGCGCGCACCTGGGTCAGTTCGCGGGCCAGCCGGCCCGGCTCGGTGATGGTGTGCGGGGTGGGCCGCTCCAGCGGCCGGGACAGGTAGGCCGTGACGAACCAGCCCGGCTCGAAGGCGAGCAGCGCCTTGCCGACGCCGGTCGGGTGCATGGGCAGGCGGGAGCCGGTCCGGGACATGATCGGCACCGCCCGCTTGCCGTACACCTTGTCCACGTAGAGCACCTCGATCCCGTCGCGCACCGCCAGATGGACGTTCTCGCCGGTGCCGCCGAACAGCTCCTGCAACCAGGGGTGCGCCACCTCCTGCAGCGGGTCGGGGGCGAGCTGCCCCAGCTCCCACAGGCGGCGGCCGATCTGGTAGCGGCCGTCGGCGCCGCGGCGCAGCGCACGCCACTCCTCCAGCTCCCCCACGAGCCGGTGGACGGTGCTCAGCGCCATGCCGGTCCGCCCGGCGATCTCCGTCAGCGTGAGCCGGGGATGCTGGACGTCGAAGGCGCCCAGGATGGCCAGGGTCCGGGAGGTGACCGAGCGTCCCTGATCGCGCGCGCCGCCGGACATGGTGCCCCTCACTCGGTAAAAACGCCGTAATCTTCCACTGAGCAGAAGCCAAGCCTACGCAGGGCGGCCCGTGCTCCCGATCCTCTAAGGCATGCGAACTCAGGTCGGGATCATCGGAGCGGGACCGGCGGGCCTGCTGCTCTCCCATCTCCTTCATCTGCGCGGGATCGAGTCCGTGGTGCTCGAACGCCGCAGCAGGGAGTACGTCGAGCGGCGGGTGCGGGCCGGGGTGCTCGAACAGGGCACGGTGGACACGCTCGTCGAAGCGGGCGTCGGCGAGCGGATGCGGCGGGAGGGCCTGCCCCACCACGGCATCGAGCTGCGGTACGGCGGGGCGGGCCACCGGATCGCCTTCGAGCGGCTGGTGCCCGGCCGGGCCATCACCGTGTACGGCCAGCAGGAGGTCGTCAAGGACCTCATCGCCGCCCGGCTGGCGGCCGGGGGCGACGTCCGCTTCGAGGTGGACGACGTGGCGGTGCACGATATCGACACCGACCGGCCATACCTCACTTTCGGGGCCGAGCGGCTGGACTGCGACGTGATCGCGGGGTGCGACGGCTTCCACGGCGTGTCCCGGCCGTCGATCCCCGAGGGCGTGCTGACCGAGTATCGCCGCGACTACCCCTTCGCCTGGCTCGGCATCCTGGCCCGGGTGAAGCCGTCGTCGGAGGAGCTGATCTACGCGCGGACCGAGCGCGGCTTCGCGTTGCACAGCATGCGCTCCCCGGAGATCAGCCGGTTCTACCTCCAGGTCGCGCCCGACGAGGACCTCGCCGAGTGGCCCGACGAGCGGATCTGGGCCGAGCTGCGGACCCGGCTGGAGACCGTGCCCGGCTTCACCCTCGCGACCGGCGAGATCATCGAAAGAGGGATCACGCCGATGCGCGGCTTCGTGGCCGAGCCCATGCAGTACGGCAGGCTGTTCCTGGCCGGGGACGCGGCGCACATCGTGCCGCCGACCGGCGCGAAAGGGCTCAACCTGGCGGTCGCCGACGTGCGGGTGCTGACCGAGGCGCTGGTGCGCTTCTTCGCCGACGGCTCGACGGAGGCTCTGGACGGCTACTCGCGGGCCTGTCTGCCCCGGGTGTGGCGGGCCCAGCACTTCTCGTGGTGGATGACGACGCTGCTGCACACGTTCGAGTCCGACGACGCCTACGCCAGGAAGCTGCAGACCTCCTATCTCGACTACGTGACGTCCTCGGCGGCGGCGGGGACGACGCTGGCGGAGAACTACGTGGGCCTGCCCTATGAAGAGGAGACACCGTGACACACCCGCCCTACCTGTATCCGGACTACGCCAGCACCGTCCTGCGGGCGCCCTCCCGGGAGCCGCTGCCGATGAAGGAGGACCCCGAAGCGGCCGAGCTGACCGGCCCGGTCTTCGGCCGCGGCGAGGTGGACCCGCTCGACGCCGACCTGACCGCCGGGCACACGGGCGAGCCGCTCGGCGAGCGCATCATCGTCACCGGGCGCGTCCTCGACGCCTCGGGCCGGCCGATCCCCGGCACGCTGGTGGAGATCTGGCAGGCCAATTCCGCCGGGCGGTACGCCCACCAGCGCGACCAGCACCCGGCGCCGCTCGACCCCAACTTCACCGGCGCGGGCCGGTGCCTGACCGACGACGAGGGACGCTACCGGTTCGTCACGATCAAGCCGGGCGCCTATCCCTGGCGCAACCACCCCAACGCGTGGCGGCCCGCGCACATCCACTTCTCGGTGTTCGGCACGGCCTTCGCCCAGCGCCTGGTGACCCAGATGTACTTCCCGGGCGATCCGCTGTTCGCCTTCGACCCGATCTTCCGGTCCATCCCCGACCCGGCCGCCCGTGAGCGGCTCGTCGCCGCGTTCGACCTCGACGTCACCGAGCCGGAGTGGGCGCTCGGCTACCGCTGGGACGTGGTGCTCGGCCGTACCCCGATGGAGGACGCGTGACCACCCCCTCGCAGACCGTCGGCCCGTTCTTCGGGTTCGGACTGCCGTACGCCGCCGACTGGGAGCTCGCGCCCGCGGACCATCCGGGAGCGGTGACGATCACCGGCCGGGTGCTCGACGGCGCGGGCGAGCCGATCCCGGACGCCCTGCTGGAGCTCTGGACGGGCGAGTCGGGGACGCGGGGCGCCCTGGGCCGCAGCGGGACCGGGGTCTCCGGCTTCGGCCGGTGCGCCACCGCACCCGACGGCTCCTACCGGTTCCGCCTCGTGCCGCCCGCCCGGCCGTACCTGGCGCTGCTGGTCTTCGCGCGGGGCCTGCTCAAGCCGGTGCGGACCCGCGTCTACCTCGCCGACGTGCCCGACCCGCTGCTCGGTTCGCTGGACCCGGCCCGCCGCGCGACGTTGCTCGCCCGCCCGGACGGGCAGGACGCCTACCGGTTCGACGTACGGCTGCAGGGCGAGGAGGAGACGGTCTTCCTTGAGTTCTGATGCAGGGCTCCTGAGCCCCGTGTGGGCGGGCACCGGCGTGGCGGCGGTCACGGACGACGACGCCTGGCTGCGGGCGATGCTGGAGACGGAGGTCTGCCTCGCACGGGCGCAGGCCCGCCTCGGCGTCGTCCCTGAGCGGGCCGTCGCCGCGATCGCCGAGGCGGCCCGCCCGGAGCGGTTCGACGTCACCGATCTGGCCCGGCGGGCCAGGGACGCGGGCAATCCCGTCGTGCCGCTGGTGAAGGATCTGCGGGCCGCGGCCGGCGAGGCGGGCTCCTGGGTGCATCATGGCGCCACCAGCCAGGACATCCTCGACACCGCGTCGATGCTGGTGTCCGCGCGGGCCCGCGAGGTGATCCTGCGCGACCTCGGCCGGGTGCTCGCCGCACTGGCCCGGCTGGCCGTCCGGCACCGTGACACGCCGATGGCGGGCCGTACGCTCGGGCAGCAGGCCGTGCCCACCACGTTCGGGCTGAAGGCCGCCGGGTGGCTGACCGGCTGCCGGGACGCCCGTGATCGCCTGGCGGCCGTGCGGCCGCCGGTCCAACTGGGCGGCGCGGCCGGGACGATGGCCGGATACGGGGAAAGAGCGCTCGATCTGCTGCCGCTGTTCGCGGCGGAGACCGGGCTGGCCGAGCCGGTGCTGCCCTGGCACGCGCTGCGCACCCCGGTCACCGACCTGGCCTGCGCGCTCGCCGCCGTGACGGGCGCGCTGGGCAAGCTCGCCACCGACGTGATCCTGCTGGCGCAGAGCGAGGTGGGCGAGGTCGCCGAGCCCGCCGCGCCGGGCCGGGGCGGCTCGTCGGCGATGGCGCACAAACGCAACCCGGTGCTCGCCACGATGATCAGGTCGGCGGCGTCGCAGGCGCCCGCGCTCGCGCAGATCCTGCTCGCCTCGCGGGTCGCCGAGCACGAGCGGCCCGCCGGGAGCTGGCACGCCGAGTGGCAGCCGCTGCGCGAGTGCCTGCGCCTGGCGGGCGGCGCGGCCGAGACGGCCGCCGAGCTGGCGGACGGGCTGGAGGTGTTCCCCGAGCGCATGCGGCACAATCTCGATCATCTGCTCGCCGTGCTGGCCGAGCATGGGGAGGACCCCGGCATCGGGGCGGCGGCCGCTCTGGTCGACCGGGCTCTGGAGCACCACAAGGGAAAGGCGCCATGATCCCGCACCACCGATTCGACGGACCGCCGGACGCCCCGGTCGTCGTGCTCGGGCCCTCGCTGGGCACGACCCTCGACCTGTGGGAGCCCCAGCTCTCCGTGCTCACGCGCACCTGGCGGGTGCTCCGCTACGACCTGCCCGGCCACGGCGGATCCCCGGCCGCCTCCGGCTTCACGCGTGGCCTGACCGTGGACGACCTCGCCGGCGGGGTGCTGGCGCTGCTCGACCGGCACGGCCTGGACTCGGTCGCGTACGCCGGGGTGTCGCTGGGCGGGGCCGTCGGGACCACGCTGGCGCTGCGGGCGCCGGACCGCGTCGCGAGCCTGGTCCTGTGCTGCACCTCCGCCCGGTTCGGTACCCCGGAGAGCTGGCGCGAACGCGCCGCGCTGGTCCGTGCCGAGGGCACCGGGCCCTTGACCGAGGCGACGAGAGGCCGGTGGTTCACGGCGGGCTTCCCCGGCGCCGGGCGCTACCTGGACATGCTGGCCGGCGTGGACCCCGAGGGGTACGCCGCCTGCTGCGACGCCCTGTCGGCGTTCGACGTCCGCGACCGGCTCGGCGAGGTCCGCGCCCCGGCGCTGGTGGTGGCGGGGGCGCAGGACCCGGCCACCCCGCCCGGGCACGCCGAGGTCCTGGCCGGAGGCATCCCCGGCGCGGAGCTGCTGGTGGTCCCGGGGGCCGCCCACCTGGCCACGGCCGAACGCCCGGACGTCGTGAACGAGGCGATCGTGCGCCACCTGACCACCCGCTGGAGGACGGCGTGAGCTACGACGACGGCATGCGCGTGCGCCGCGAGGTGCTGGGCGACGCGCACGTGGACCGGGCGCGGGAGCGCACCACCGAGTTCACCGCGGACTTCCAGGATCTGATCACCCGGTACGCCTGGGGGGAGATCTGGACCCGGCCGGGGCTGGACCGCCGGACCCGCAGCTGCATCACGCTCACCGCCCTGGTCGCCCACGGGCACCTGGAGGAGCTGGCCATGCACGTGCGGGCCGCCTTGCGCAACGGGCTCACCACCGACGAGATCAAGGAGGTGCTGCTGCAGACCGCGATCTACTGCGGCGTGCCCGCCGCCAACGCCGCGTTCGCCGTCGCCCAGCGGGTGCTCGCGGAGGACGCGCGGGGGGAGGCCGGATGACCTTTCTGGTGGTCGGGGAGAGCCTGGTCGACCTGATCGGCGCACCCGGGTCGTGGACCTTCACCGCCGTGCCCGGCGGCAGCCCGCTCAACGTCGCCGTGGCCCTCGCGGCGCTGGGCCGGCCGGTGCGGTTCGCGGGCGAGGCCGGGGACGACTTCTTCGGCGGCCTGCTCCGCGATCATCTGACCCGGCACGGGCTCGGGACCGGCGACCTCGCCCTGGCGGCGGCGACCGGACTGGCCTTCGCCCGCGTCGGCGCGGACGGCTCGGCCTCCTACGACTTCCGTTTCGACTGGGCCTTCTCCGCTCCGGTCGCGCTCGACGGGGTGACCTGCCTGCACACCGGCTCGCTGGCCACGCTGGCGGCCCCGGGCGGTGGTCACGTCAGAGGCCTGATGCGGGCCGCCGCCGAGGCGGGGATCACGGTGTCCTACGACCCGAACATCCGGCCGTCCCTCGTCGGCGACCCGGCGCGTGCCCTGGCCCACGTCGAGGAGTGCGTACGAATCGCCCGTCTGGTCAAGGCGAGCGCCGAGGACCTCGACTGGCTGTATCCGGGCGAGCCCTGGCCCGAGGTGGCGCGGCGCTGGGCCGGTCTCGGCCCGGCTCTCGTGGTGGTCACCCGGGGCGGCGACGGCGCCGCGGCGGTGCTGGACGGCGAGGTGATCACCTGCCCGGCCCCGGCCGTCGAGGTGGTGGACACGGTCGGCGCGGGCGACACCTTCACCGCCGCCTACCTCGACGCGCTCGGCCCGCTCGACGGCGCTCCACTACGCGCGGAGCGCGTGGCCGAGGCACTGCGGCGCGGCTGCGCCGCCGCCGCGATCGTCTGCACCCGCGCCGGAGCGGTCCCGCCGACCCGGGAGGAGGTGAAGTCCTTCTCCCCGGGTACGGGTGCCTCACGAGACGAGGAGGGACATGAATGATCGAGATAATCCCTGTCGACACCCCCTCCCTGGGCGACCGCAGCTACCTCGGCACCGATGGTGACGTCGCCTTCGTGGTGGACCCGCAGCGGGACATCGACCGGATGCTCCGCCTGGCCGAGCGGCGTGGCGTCGAGATCCGCCACGTGTTCGAGACCCACGTGCACAACGACTATGTGACCGGCGGGCCGGCGCTGGCCGAGGCCACCGGCGCGGACTACCACGTGAACGCGGCCGACCCCGTGGCGTTCGACCGCTGCCCGATCGAGGACGGGGACGTGGTCGAGATCGGCCCGCGGACGCGCCTGCGCGCCGTCGCCACCCCCGGCCACACCTTCACCCACCTGTCGTACGTGCTGGAGTCGCCGGACCGGCCGCCCGCCGTCTTCACCGGAGGCTCTCTGCTGCACGGCACGACCGGGCGGCCCGACCTGCTCGGCCGCGAGCACACCGGCACGCTGGCACGGGCCCAGTACGCCTCGGCGAACCGGCTGGCCCGCGAGCTGCCGCCCGAGACGGACGTCCTGCCCACGCACGGGTTCGGCAGCTTCTGCTCGGCCACCCAGTCGGAGGTCACCGAGTCGACCATCGGCATGGAACGACGGGTCAACCCGGTCCTGACGCGCGGCGAGGACGAGTACGTCCGGTCGCTGCTGGCCGGGCTGGACGCCTACCCCGCCTACTACGCGCACATGCCCACGCTCAACCGGGCCGGGGCGGACGCGCCCGACCTGTCCGCGCCGCGCCGCGCGAACGCCGCCGAGCTGCGGCGCCGCCTGCGGGCCGGCGAGTGGGTCGTGGACCTGCGGTCCCGTACGGCGTTCGCGGCGGGCCATCTGGCCGGGGCGCTCAACTTCGGACTGGACGGCGACTTCGCCGTCTACCTGGGCTGGCTCATCCCGTGGGGAACACCGGTGACGTTGCTGGGCGAGACGCCGGGGGACATCGCGGAGGCCCAGCGCGAGCTGGCGCGGATAGGCATCGACCGCCCCGCCGCGGCCGCCACCGGAGGACCCGCCGACTGGACCGGCGACGACAAGCCCGCGTCCATGCCCGCGGCGACCTTCGCCGACCTGGCGACCATGCGCCGCCACCGCTCGATCGTGGTCCTGGACGTGCGCCGCGACGCGGAGTGGCGCGAGTCGCACGTGCCCGGCGCGGTCCACATCCCGCTGCACGAGCTGCCGTCGCGGCTGCACGAGGTGCCGGAGGGCGAGGTGTGGACGCACTGCGCGAGCGGCTACCGGGCGTCCATCGCCGCCTCGATCCTGGCCGCCGCCGGGCGCGAAGGCGACGTCGTCGCCGTCCACGACGACTACGACCCGCACGCCGTGATCTCGCGGTTCGCCGCATCCGCTGGGTCCGGCCTGGCGCGACATCCCTGGTGACCACGCGTCCGATGCGCCGTCGTCACCCGAGTGCGAGCAGCGCGATAACCGTGCGGGCCGCCTGCCCGCCCTCCTCCTCGGCGATCGCCAGGGCGGCCCCGGCGTCCAGGTCGTCCAGCAGCGCGCGCACCGCCGCGCGCTCGCCGGCCGCCGGCGTCCCTGGCCGCCCGGCCGCAGTTCGGTAGGCAGCACGGTGGAGCCGCTCCAGCCGGGCGGCGGCCTCCTCCGGACCGCCGGGGCGGTAGTCCCAGTCGGTAGCCCACGGGTGATCGAGCAGCAGCAGGCGCACGGCGCCGGCCGGGTAGTCCCGCAGCAGGTCGGCGGTGAACACGAGGTTGCCCGCCGACTTGGCCATCTTCGCGCCGTCCACGCGCACCACCCCCACGTGCAGCCAGGCGCGGGCGAACGGCCGCACCCCGGTCGCCGCCTCGGCCATCGCGGCCTCGTACGCGTGGTGCGGGAAGCGCAGGTCGGCGCCGCCCGCGTGCAGGCCGAGGGCCGGCCCGTACGTCGTCAGCGCCATGGCGGCGCACTCGGCGTGCCACCCGGGCCGTCCGTCGCCCCACGGGCTCGGCCAGCCCGGCTCCCCCGCCCTCGACCGCCGCCAGACGGCGACGTCCGCAGGGTCGTCCGCGCCCGGGTCGTCCGGATCGTCGCCGAACTCCGCCAGCAGACGGGCCGCCTCCTCGGCGCCGAGCCCGGCCCGCTCGCGCACGCCCGCGCCGCGGAAGTACACCGCCCCGTCCCGCTCGTAGGCGTGGCCCAGCTCCACCAGGGCGCGGGCGAGCGCCACCACCTGCGGCACGTACGTGTGCGCCCGCGGCTCGTACGTCACCGGGTGCACGTGCAACGCCGCCATGTCCCGGTCGAAGTAGAACTGCTGCACCGCGGCGAAGCTGTCGTACGGGCTGCCGGCCCGGCGCGCGGCCGAGGTCAGCACGTCGTCCACGTCGGTGACGTTGCGGCAGACCTCCACGGGCACGCCGGCGTGCCGCAGCACCCGGGCCGCCACGTCGGCCCACACGAACGTCCTGGCATGGCCGAGGTGGGTGGTGTCGTAGGGCGTGATCCCGCACACGTACATCCGGGCGCGGCCCACCACGGGCAGCGGCCGCCTGCCGATCGTCAGCATCGAACCCCCTTTCATCGCGGGCGGAGGAACTCCCGCAGCCGGACGAGTGGCCAGGTGTTGATTACCCGATCGGGGGTGAGCCAGCCCCGCTGCGCGGTGCCGACGCCGTATCGCATGTTCGCCAGGTGCGGCACGGCGTGCGCGTCGCTGTCGATCGCGAACAGCACGCCCCGGCCGGCCGCCCGCCTGACCAGGTCCGCGGGCAGGTCGAGCCGGTCGGGGAAGGCGTCGATCTCCAGCGCCGTGCCGGTGCGGACGCAGGCGTCGAACACCCGCGGCCAGTCGGCGTCCACCGGCTCCCGCCTGCCGATGACCCGCGCCGTCGGATGTCCGATGATCTTCACGTACGGGTTCTCGCAGGCCCGGATCAGCCGCCGGGTCATCTCCTCGGCCGGCTGGGTGAAGTGCGAGTGCACCGAGGCCACGCACAGGTCGAACCCGGCCAGGAACTCCGGCGGCCAGTCGACCTCGCCCTCCGGGCCGATGTTGAGCTCGCACCCGTGCAGCAGCGTCATGCCGGGGCGGGCGGCGCCGAGGCGGCGGAGCCGCTCGCGCTGGCCGAGCGCCTTCTCGCCGGTCATCCGCTGCATGGACAGGTCGGGCGCGTGGTCGGTCACCGCGTAGTAGTCGTAACCCCGGGCGGCAGCGGCCTCGGCCATCTCCTCCAGCGGCGCGAGCCCGTCGGTCAGGTCGGTGTGGGTGTGCAGGTCGCCGCGGATGCCGGCCATGGTCACGACCTCGGGCAGCTCCTCGCCGAGCGCGGCCTCGATCTCGCCGGTGTCCTCGCGGAGGGCCGGCTCGATCCACGGCAGGCCGAGCATGCCGTACACCTCCGCCTCGTCCGCCGAGGCGATCTTCTCGCCGGTCGCCACGTCGAACACGCCGTACTCCGACAGCTTCAGCTTCCGGTGCACGGCGATCTCCCTCGTGCGGATGTTGTGCGCCTTCGATCCGGTGAAGTACTGCAGCGCGGCCCCCCAGGAGTCCCCCGGCACCACCCGCAGGTCGACCTGGAGCCCCGACGCCGTGCGCACCGAGCTCTTGGTCTCGCCGTGCGCGATCACCTCGGTGACGTACGGCAGTGTGGTGAAGGCCGCCATCAGGGCGGCCGGATCCTCGGCCGTGGCCAGGACGTCGACGTCGCCGATCGTGTCCTTCATCCGCCGCAGCGACCCGGCGTAGGCGCACCGCTCGCAGCCCGGCACGGCCGACAGCGCGGGGACGACCTCCTCCGCGACGGCCATGGCGATCCCGATGTGCACCCGGCTGCCGGTCTTGCGCATCACCTCGATGCCGTGCAGCAGGTTCTCCTCGGTCTTCGCGCCGAACCCGTGCAGCCCCCGCAGGGCCCCGGCGTGGATCGCGTGTTCCAGCTTCTCGACCGAGTCGACGCCCCGCTCGTGATACAGCACCATGGCCTTCTTCGGCCCGAGCGTGGGGATCGTGGTCAGCATGCGGACCCCGGTGGGAATCTTCGTCCGCAGCTCCTCCAGCTGGTGGATCGACCCGGTCCGCAGATATTCGTCGATCTTCGCCGCGATCGACGCGCCGACATTCGGGATCGACCGAAGACCCGTCGCGTCCATGCCGTCGATCTCCCGGCCGTACCCGCCGACCGACCGGGCCGCCTTCTCGTAGACCCGCACCTTGAACGCGTCGCCCCCGGTGATCGCGATCAGGTCGGCGTACTCCTGCAGCAGCCCGGCGACCTCCTCGTTGCACCGTCTCATCGCAGGCACCCCCAGCCAGGCTGCCACGCGTCCCCGGGCCGTCTCCAGGTGCCGAGGTCCCGGTCCGGTGTGACCGAAGACCCGGGTGATTCGTACCGCCGGATCCGGGACATCGCGCCCTGTCCGCTCCCGCCGCGCGCCGACGATAATGGCGGCCATGACAGAAGCGGCGGCGCGGGTCGACGGGTGTGAACCCGGATCGTCGCCGCCTTTCCGGCCGCGGCCGCCCGTCCGGCTGCCGGTCCGGTTGCTCGCTCCGGCGTTCGGGGTGACCGTCCTGCTGCTGCTGGCGCCGGCCGCCGCCGCGTCGTCGGCGGTTCCGGCCTGGCCCGCCTGGACCCTGGTGGCCGCCGCGGGGGTGTCGTTCACGGGAGCCGTGCTGACCGCCCGCCGGGCCCGCCCGGACGTACGGCCCCTGCCGGTGGCGTTCGTCGCGCTGCTCGCGGCGGTCACGATCACGGCGGCCCTGGCCTACGGAACGGACGGCTGGCAGACGCTGTTCTCCCTGCTCGCCGTGGCCGTGGCGCTCGTGCTCCCGGTCCGCGCGGCGCCCCCGCTCGTCGCCGTCACGGCCGCGCTGGCCGCGCTGCTCCCGGCCCACGACGGCTCGTTCGGCGAGGCGCTGTGGGGCACCGCGCTGACCACGTTCCTCGCCGGGATCACGACGTACGGCTTCCGCCGGATGGGCGAGGTGATCGAGGAGCTCGGCCGGACCCGGGAGAGGCTCGCCGTCGCCGCCGTCTCGGCCGAGCGGCTGCGCTTCTCGCGCGACCTGCACGACCTGCTCGGCCACACGCTCTCGATGGTGGTCGTCAAGGCCGAGGCCGTACGGCGGCTCGCCCCGCGCGACACGGAGGCGGCCATGCGGCACGCCGCGGACATCGAGGCCATCGGGCGGCAGGCGCTGACCGAGGTGCGCGAGGCGGTCACGGGGTATCGGGACGCGAGCCTCGCCTTCGAACTGGACAGCGCCAGGGCCGCCCTGGCCACGGCGGGCATCGACTGCGTCGTGAAGGAGTCGGGGCCCGCGCTGTCGCGGGAGACCGACATGCTGCTGAGCTGGGTCGTCCGCGAGGGGATCACGAACGTCGTGCGGCACTCCGGCGCCCGGCGCTGCGTGATCACGCTGCGCCGCGAC
>NZ_JBFAOO010000119.1:0-23243 GCF_040675265.1 Microbispora sp. NPDC049633 | reverse complement strand
CGCCGGGCGGGCCGTCGGCGGGGCGGGCGGCGCGACATCTGACGAGGCTGCTGGCCTCCGAGATCGGCCTGACGTTCCGCCGCCCGCGCAACCTCGCGATGCTCGGGGTGCTGGCCGTGGTGCCGGTGCTGATCGGCGTCGCGGTGCGGGTCGCGTCGGGTGAGGACGTGGGCGGCTCGATCGTCGGGCAGATCGCGGGCAACGGCCTGATGCTGACGTTCGCCGCGTTCGTCGCGATGATGCCGATCGTGCTGCCGCTGACCGTGGCGGTCGTGGCGGGCGACGCGGTCGCCGGCGAGGCCGCCCAGGGCACGCTGCGCTACCTGCTCGTCGCCCCCGCGGGCCGCACCAGGCTGCTCGCGGTCAAGTACGCCAACATCGTGGTGTTCTGCCTCGCGGCGTGCGCGGTGGTGGCGCTGTCGGCGCTGGCGGCGGGGCTGGTGCTCTTCCCGGCCGGGCCGGTGACGCTGCTGTCCGGCACGACGATCCCGGCGTCCGGAGCCCTGCTGCGCGTGGGGGTGGTCGTCCTGTACGCCGCCGCCGGGATGGCCGCGCTCGGCGCGGTCGCGCTCGCGGTCTCCACGCTGACCGAGGCGCCGATCGGGGCGGTGGCCGCGAGTGTCGTGCTGGTGGTGGTCAGCCAGGTCCTGTCCGCGATCCCGCAGGTCGCGGCCGTGCGGCCGTTCCTGCTGACCTCCTGGTGGAGCGCGTTCGACGGGGCGTTGCGGGCGCCCGTGGCGTTCGACCAGATGGGGCAGGGGCTGTTCGCCTTCGCCGCCTACGCCCTCGTCGCCGGCTCCGTCGCCTGGGCGCGCTTCACTAGCAAGGACATCACGGCGTAAGTGCTGCCCTTTACCGTTCTTTGTCGCTAGTGTTGCCGCGGACCTCTCACCCAAGGCGGTGTTCATGCGGCACTTCTTCGGGCTGCTCCTGGGCGTTGTCGTCGCGGCGGCTCTTCTCCTCGGCGGTGGATGGGCCTCCCAGGAGGCGGTCCGGGGAGCGGCCCAGAGCATCGACCCGGCCAAGGACACCCGCATGCTGATCGCCCTGGGCGTGATGGCCGCTGTGGGCCTGCTGCTCGGGCTGGTGCTGGTCGGCCGGGTCTCCCCGCTGGCGGCGTTCGTCCCGTCGATGGCGCTGCTGGCCTGGACCGTGGTCTACGTCCTCGACGTGTCCCGCGCCGCGAGCCTCGTGCCCACCGGGCCGTCGGTGCAGGCCGAGCTGCTGCAGGCCGGCCGGGGCATGCTCACGCTGCTGTCCACCGGCGTGTACGGCCTGCTCGGCGTCGCGTTGTTCCTCCCGGTGCTCATGCCGTCCCGCTGGGCCGGTCGGGAGCGGGAAGAGGAGCAGGAGGAGGAGTACGAGGAGTCGTACGGCTTCTGAGATAGAGGTCGGCCACCACGTCCTCGATCGACGCGCGTCCCGGCACCGTCGCGCGCAGGTCGTCCACCGTGCCGTCGAAGGCCAGCCGGCCGTGGTCGATCAGCAGCACCCGGCGGCACAGCCGCTCCACGTCGCCCAGGTCGTGGGTGGTCAGCAGCACGGTCGTCCCGCGCTCGGCGTTCAGCCGCCGCAGGAAGTCGCGCACCTCCGCCTTGCTGACCACGTCGAGCCCGATCGTCGGCTCGTCGAGCACCAGCACGGCGGGATCGTGCAGCAGGGCGGCGGTGATGTCGCCGCGCATCCGCTGGCCCAGGCTGAGCTGGCGCACCGGTGTCCGCAGGAAGGCGCCCAGGTCGAGCAGGTCGCACATCTCGTCCAGCCGCTCCCGGAACACCTTACGATCTACTTTGTACAGGAGCCGTACCAGTTCCAGGCTGTCCCGCAGCGGCAGATCCCACCACAGCGTCGTCCGCTGGCCGAAGACGACGCCGATCCTGCGGGCGAGAGCCGTACGCCGCCGGGAGGGGTCGAGACCGGCCACGGTGACCCGGCCCGACGTCGGCGTGAGGATCCCGGTCAGCATCTTGATCGTGGTGGACTTGCCCGCGCCGTTCGGTCCGAGGAAGGCGGCGAACTCCCCGGCCGCGATGCGGAAGGACAGGTCCAGTACGGCGTGCACGACCCGGCGGCGGACCGTGAAGGTCCTGCCGACCCCGTCTGCCTCGATCACTGTTCAGCTCCCCGTCGATCGGTAGCGGCGGATCCCCGCACGCCAGGCGAGCGCGGCGACGGCGGCCAGCGCGAGCGCGGCTGCGGGGGACAGCAGGCCCGTCCAGGACGGCAGCCCGAGCGGGTCGGGCCTGCCGAGCACGTACAGGCCCGGCTGCCAGTTGATGAACGCCAGGGGCAGCACGAAGGTCAGACCCCGGACGATGCGGGCGTCGTAGACGCTCAGCGGATACTGGTTGAGCATCGCCCCGCCGTAGGTGAACGCGTTGGCCACCTCGGGGGCGTCGGTGAGCAGGAACTGCAGCGCGCCGCCCAGCGTGAACAACGCCGTGAAGATCACGGCCCCCGACACCACCATGACGGGCACCATCCAGACGCGGCCGAGGGGGATCTCCAGCCGCGCCAGGGCCACGCCCAGCACCACGGCGGCCTGCAGGGCCCGGCCGATCCGGTGCGGGGTGAAGCGGTCGGCCGCCACCTGCACGAAGGGCGACGCGGGCCGGATCAGCATGACGTCGAGGGTCCCTGCCCTGATGTGCTGGCTGATCCGGTCGACGTTGCTGAACAGCATGTCGGCGAGCGCGAAGGCCAGTTGTGACGCGCCGTACAGGAGCATGACCTCCGCCAGGCCGAAGCCGGCCAGCGTGTCGGTGTTGGCGAAGATCACCCAGATCACCGCGATGTCGAGGCCGCCGACGACGAAGGCGCCCGTCGTCGTGAGCGCGAACGAGAGCCGGTACTGCGCAGCGGCCCGCGTCCACGTCCAGGCCAGCAGTGCGTACGTCCTGATCACGGCCGCTCACCCACCTTGGATCACGACCTTCCTGCGGGCGGCGCCGGTCATGAGCGCGCCGAGGGCCAGGAGGACGGCGGCCCACAGCGCCTGGAAGGCGAGGGCGCGGGCGGGCTCGGCCGTGCCGAGGTAGACGTCGGCGGGCACCTGGGCCATCGCCGACCACGGCAGTGCGCGGGCGAGTTCGCCGAACCACCCGGGGAAGATCGTCAGGGGCAGCATGAGCCCGCTGAAGAACGTGGTGAGCACCATCGACACCGTCGCGAGGCCCCGGTCGTCCATGACCCAGCACGTCGCCAGCGCCACGATGTATCTCCACCCGAAGCTCACGACCACGCCCAGCACGACGCTCACGAGGAACGCGACCGGCGCGTGCGGGGCGACGATGCCGAACAGCAACGCCCCGATGAGGGCCGGCGGCGCGCCGCGGACGGCGAACAGGTACGCGGCGCGGCCCAGGTCCTCCGACAGGCACCAGGCCTGCAGGGACGCCGGGCGGACCAGGTCGAGCGCGACGTCGCCGTTGCGGATGCGCTGCGGCAGGTCCAGGCCGCCGCCGAACAGCTGCATGGGCCCGATGAACGCCTGCGTGAGGAAGGTGAAGGTCACCGCCGCCGCGACGTCGTACCCGCCGAGCCCCGGCCGGGCCTGCCACAGCGCGATCAGCACGTACGCGCGGAGCACCCCGAAGACGCTGTTGGTGAAGGCCCCGGCCAGCGCGGCGGGCCAGTAGGTCGCGTGCCTGCGGAAGCCGTACCAGACGAGTCGCGGGTAGAGGGAGGCGGCGGCGCCGTGGCCGGGGATCACCGGTCGGCGAGGCGGCGGACGAAGCGCAACCCCGACCACACCTCGTCCACGGCGCACACCTTGTTGTCCACCAGGCCCTCGCCGAGCCCGAAGGCGCGGACGACGTCGCCGGACAGATCGGTGGCGACGCCGCTCGCCTTCTTGGGCCAGCTCACCCAGAGCCCGCCGTCCCGGGCCAGGCGCTCGCGCGCCCGGGGGAACGCGGCCGCCAGGGCGGCGCTGTCGGGGCAGAAGATCACGATCACGTCGTACGGCGCGGGATCTCCGTCGTCCTCTTCATCGCCGTCCATACGGATATTTTGCGGAGCGTTTACCAGCAACACCCGGTGGCCGGGCTTGACACCGAGCTTCCGGGGCAGCGGAGCCGCCGAATATCCATGCATGGATGCCTCATGACCTCCGGTCGTTACCTGCTCGTAACACCCCTGTAAGGGGAGCGAAACATGCCAACCGGTAGAACGGATGACCTAATGGGGAATGTCCCTTTTGGGAGGCTTGCATGGAGCATGAGCTAAATGTAGACATCCGTCCGGAATATCCCGTCAGCTGGCAGGCCGCCGCGATCAACGGGGTTCTGCGGGGCACCATGAAGCCGATCTCCACCATTCTCGTGCGCAACACCGCGGGGATGGCCGTGGCCAGCCGCATCATCTGCCTCGGCGAGCGGGTTCCCGGCATGCTCCCCAAGCACGTGTCCATCGTTCCAGACGGATTCGGCTCGTGCACCGGGGAATGGGTGCACGGCGGGACCGGCCTGGACGAGGGCAAGGTGGTGCTCTACTTCCACGGCGGGGCCTACTTCGTCTGCTCCCCGGCCACCCACCGGCCGATCACGTGGCGGCTGTCGGCCGTGGCCCGCCGCCCGGTGTTCTCGCTCGACTACCGCCAGGGGCCGGTCCATTCCCTCGCCGAGTCGCTGACGGACGCGCTCCAGGCGTACGAGTGCCTGCTCGGCCTCGGATACGAAGCCCGGGACATCGTGCTGGCCGGGGACTCCGCCGGAGGCCACCTCACCCTGGCCACGCTGCTGTCCCTGCGCGACCGCGGCATGCCCCTCCCCGCCGCCGGGATCTGCCTGTCCCCCTGGGCCGACCTCAGCTCCAGCCGCCGCCGCGCCAACGTCTGGGCGGACCCCATGCTCCCCGCCGGCCGGGTCGACTGGCTCGCCCGCCGCTGGACCGACGGCCTCGACTGCTTCGACCCCATCGTGTCCCCCGTGTACGGCGACTACACCGGCATCCCCCCGCTGATGATCGTCACCGGCTCCACCGAGGTCCTGCGCGACGAGGCCCGCCACGTGGCCCTCAGCGCCCGTGAGAACGGCGTGCAGGTGACCTACGAGGAGTGGAACCGCATGCCGCACATCTTCCCCCTCCTCGCCGACGTCCTCCCCGAGGGCCGCCTGTTCTTCGATCACGTCGCCCGATTCCTCGACGCCGTCGACGTCCACCGCTCCGCCGCGGGCGCCGAGGCCGCGTAGGGGTCATTTTGGGGTCAATGGGACCAATGTGACCTGGGATTTCTCCGGCTGGCCTTACTGAACGGTGCCATTGGGCTTACCTCTCATGCCGCTTGGCGCTAGTTGAGCGCGTGGCGCGTTCCAACCGGCCACAGTGGCTGTGCGGCACTTCGAGAGAGGTAGCTTCCGTATGGCACGTGGCGGAACGGCCTTCCAGAACGGCATGCCTCCCGGTGTGCGCCCGCTGACCGTGGGCGACCCGGTCGTCGTGGGGCGCTACCTGCTGCTCGGCCGGCTGGGCAGCGGTGGAATGGGCGTGGTCTACCTGGCCGAGCATCCCGGCGGAGGGTACGTCGCCCTGAAGACGCCGCATCCGATGCACCTGGGCGACCCCACGCTGCGGGCCCGGTTCGCCGAGGAGGTCGCGCTCTCCCGCCGCGTCGTGCCGTTCTGCACGGCCGCCGTCATCGAGGACGGCTTCGACGGCGACCGGCCCTACCTCGTCACCGAATACGTTCCCGGTCCCGCGCTCTCCCAGGTCGTCGCCGCCGGGGGGCCGCTCACGCCCGACCTCGCGTACGGCGTGGCCCTCGGCACCGCCGCGGCGCTGGTGGCCACGCACGAGGCCGGGCTGGTCCACCGCGACCTCAAGCCCGGCAACGTGCTGCTGTCGCCGCGCGGGCCGTTCGTCATCGACTTCGGGATAGCCCGCGACCTCGACGTCGCGATGGCGCACACACAGGCCGGGCAGATCATGGGCAGCCCGGGCTGGGTGGCGCCCGAGCGGCTGCGGGGCCACCACGCCATCCCCGCCTCGGACGTCTTCTCCTGGGGCTGCCTGGTCGCGTTCGCGGCCACCGGGCAGCATCCGTTCGGCGCCGGTGACCTCGACGTGCTCACGCGGCGCATCCTGGTCGAGGAGCCCCGGATCGACGCCGTGCCGAAGCCGCTGTGGGACGGCGTGGCGGCGGCGCTGCGGCGCGAGCCCGCCGACCGCCCCGACGCGGCCCGGCTGCTGGCCTTCCTGCTCGCCGCGGGCGGGGTCCACGCGACCGCCGACCCCCGGCGCGCGGTCGCCGCCGTGCTCGACGACATCTGGCAGCCCGTGCCCCACCCGGCGGGCACCTCCCCCGGACGGGCCGCCGCACGCGGGGTGCGCACCCAGGCGGGCGCGGCACGGGGAGTGGCACAGGAACTCGCGCCGGGAGTGGCGCAGAGGGTGGCAGAGGGGGCGGCACAGAGGGCGGCACAGGGCAGGGCGGCCCGGCGCCGCGCGGCGCGCTCGGGGGCGCAGATGTCCCACGCGGGCTTCACCGCGCTCGCCACCGTGACGATCGCCGCGATGACCGTGGTCGCGGCGGGCACCGGAGCGGCCCGCATGGAGAGCACGGCGGATCCGCCTCCCGCGCTGCCCGTGGTCGTCCCCGGCGAGGACGGCGCCCTGCCGCCGGAGGACCTGCTCACCACCTCGCGGCCGCCGGTGGTGCCCATCGCGGACGCCGCCCGGCCCAGGGTGACCGTGACGGCCACCCGGACCATGCCGCCGCCCGGGCCGGCGACCCCGGACGGCGAGAGGACCACCACGGAGCCCTCGCCGCCGTCGGCCGGGGTGACGCTGCGCCCACCGGCGGACGGGCACTGCGGCGCCGGGCGCCCGCGGGACTGCCGCCCTGACCGGCCGTCCCCGCCGGGGCAGCCGGGGCAGCCCGGACAGCCTGGGCAGCACGGGCACTCCGGACAGCCGGGGCACCCCGGGCAGGGCCATTCCCCCGGGCCGTCGACGGGGGTCACGGCCGAGCCGCAGTGGGGGGACGGAGAGTCGCCGCCGCCCAGCCCGGCCCCGCCGCCGCCGGTGAGCGAGTCGCCCGGTGTGGTGTCCGTCCCGGCGCCGTCCATCCCCTGATACGCCGTCGTGAGCAGACGTGTCCATGCAGCATGCTGGGTGCCCATGGACGTGATGGACGCAGCTCTCGAACTCGACGACGTGACCGTCCGCGTGGTCGGCCGGACCCTGGTGACCGGTGCCGACTGGCGGGTGGAGCACGGCCAGCACTGGGTGATCCTCGGCCCCAACGGCGCCGGGAAGACGACGATGCTCTCGGTCGCCGCGGCCGTACGCCACCCGAGCTCGGGGACGGCCACGGTGCTCGGGCGGCGGCTCGGCCGGGTCGACCTGCGGGAACTGCGCCGGAGCATCGGCCTGGTGGCGGCCAGCCAGCGGCTCGTGGACGAGTCGCTGCTGGAGGAGGAGGGCGCCACCGCGCTGACCGTCGTGCTCACCGGGCACACCGCGACCAGCGCGCCGCTGTGGGACCGGTACGGCGACGAGGAGCGGGAGCGGGCCCACCGGCTGCTGGCCGACCTCGGCTGCAAGGACCTCGCCGACCGGCGGTTCCAGGTGTGTTCGCAGGGGGAGCGGGCGCGGATCCGGGTGGCCAGGGCGTTGATGGCCGACCCGGCGATCCTGCTGCTCGACGAGCCGTTCGCGGGCCTCGACCTGCCGGCGCGGGAGGACCTGATCGAGGCGTTGGAGGACCTGGCCCGCACCCGGCAGGGGCTCACGACCGTGATGGTCACGCATCACCTGGAGGAGGTGCCGGCCACCACCACGCACGCGCTGCTGATGCGGGACACCCGCATCGTCACCGCCGGTCCCGTGGCCGAGGTGCTCACCGGTCCGAACCTGTCGGACTGCTTCGGCCGGCGGCTGCGCATCGACTCGCTGGACGGCCGCTGGTACGCCCGCGCGCTGCGCGTCTGACACCGGCGCCGAGCACGGCGAGGCCCCGCCGCCGATCCGTCAGATCCCCCGTGGGGGTGGCCTGCGGATCGGCGGCGGGGCCGCCACCGACCTGTGTCCGCTGTGGTCAGTGAGCCCCGGCGAACTGTGCCTCCTCCGTCGAGCCCTTCAGGGCCGTCGTGGAGGAGTCCGGCGCGATGGCCGTGCTGACCAGGTCGAAGTATCCGGTGCCGACCTCCCGCTGGTGGCGGGTGGCGGTGTAGCCGAGCCGTTCGGCGGCGAACTCGGCCTCCTGGAGCCCGACGTACGCCGTCATGCCCTCCTCGGCGTAGCCGCGGGCCAGGTCGAACATCGAGTAGTTCAGCGAGTGGAAGCCGGCCAGGGTGATGAACTGGAACTTGTACCCCATGTGGCCCAGTTCCCGCTGGAACTTGGCGATCGTCGCGTCGTCGAGGTGCTTCCTCCAGTTGAACGACGGCGAGCAGTTGTAGGCGAGCATCTGGCCGGGGTACTCCCGCTTGATCGCCTCGGCGAACTCGCGGGCCACGTCGAGGTCGGGCGTGGAGGTCTCCATCCACAGCAGGTCGGCGTACGGCGCGTAGGCCAGGCCGCGGGCGATGCAGGCGTCGACGCCGTTGCGGACCCGGTAGAAGCCCTCGGCGGTCCGGTCGCCGGTGCAGAAGGCGCGGTCGCGGGGGTCCACGTCGCTGGTCAGCAGCGTCGCGGCCTGGGCGTCGGTCCGCGCGATGACCAGAGAGGAGACGCCCGCGACGTCGGCCGCGAGGCGGGCCGCGTTCAGGGTCTTGATGTGCTGGCCGGTGGGGATCAGCACCTTGCCGCCGAGGTGGCCGCACTTCTTCTCGGAGGCGAGCTGGTCCTCCCAGTGCACGCCCGCGGCGCCGGCCGCGATCATGGCCTTCATCAGCTCGAACGCGTTGAGCACGCCGCCGAAGCCGGCCTCGGCGTCGGCCACGATGGGCGCCAGCCAGTGCGGGGCCCCCTCGTCGCCCTCCGCCCAGCTGATCTGGTCGGCGCGCAGCAGCGCGTTGTTGATCCGGCGGACCACGGCGGGGACCGAGTTGGCCGGGTAGAGGCTCTGGTCGGGGTAGGTGTGCCCGCTGAGGTTGGCGTCGGCGGCCACCTGCCAGCCGGACAGGTAGATGGCCTTGAGGCCCGCCTTGACCTGCTGGACCGCCTGGTTGCCGGTCAGCGCGCCCAGCGCGTGGACGTAGTCCTCGTGGCGCAGCAGATCCCAAAGGCGCTCCGCGCCGAGCCGGGCCAGCGTGTGCTCCTCCTGCACCGAGCCGCGCAGGCGGACGACGTCCTCGGCCGTGTAGGTCCGCTCGACGTCGCTCCATCGCGGATTGGTGTCCCAGTCCTGCTGCAGCCGCTGGGCGGCGGCGGTGAGGCGATCCGACATCTCCGGTCACTCCCTTGTTGCGTACGTTGTCGTCACCTGGGGCTTGCTTCCGAGTTTGTGTCGATATCAAGACACTCACAAGGAGACACCTCTCGAAAGAACTTCAAAAGTTCTGTGAGCAGCAAGACTGACCAGTATTTAGCAGTGAAGAAACGCGAAGTTTTCGATGTGGACTAGACCAATCCGTGCGAGGTGGAGCGCGTACTGCTGGAAGAAGTGCCGATTTTCCGCATAAGATCGGGCTATGACCTCCGTCCTGGGCGAAGAACCGCTGTCTTTGACGCACGAGCTCGATCTCCTGGCCTTCGGCCAGCGGCTCAAGCACCTGCGCAAGCAGCGCGGTCTCACGCTCTCCGAGCTCGGCGACCGCGTCGGGCGCGCGCCCAGCCAGCTGTCGCTGCTGGAGAACGGCAAGCGTGAGCCCAAGCTCTCGCTGCTGAAGTCGCTGGCCGCCGCGCTGAACGTGCCGGTGGAGGAGCTGCTGCGCAGGCAGGCGCCGAACCGGCGGGCCCAGCTCGAGATCGCCCTGGAGGAGGCCCAGCGCGACCCGCTCTACGCGGGGCTCGGGCTGAGCCGGCTGAAGGTCTCCGCGCGGGTGCCCAATGACGTGCTGGAGCACATCCTCGGCCTGTTCGAGGAGCTCAAGGCCAGGGAGGCGAAGGGCACGGCCACGCCGGAGGAGGCGCGGGCCGCCAACGCCGAGCTGCGGCGCAAGCAGCGCGAACTGGGCAACTACTTCGAGGAGATCGAGAAGGCCGCCGCCGAGGCTCTGACCACCGTCGGCTACCGGACCGGCGCGCTGTCGGAGAGCACCGTCCAGGCGCTGGTGTCGCACTTCGGGTTCACCGTGCACACCGCGCCCGACCTGCCGCGTTCTGCGCGTTCGGTGACCGACCTGCGCAACCGGCGCATCTACGTCAAGCGCCAGCAACTGGGCATGCACACGCCGCGTACCGTGCTGCTGCAGACGCTCGGGCACATCGCGCTCCAGCACCACAAGCCGCGCGACTTCGCCGACTTCCTGCGCCAGCGGGTGGAAGCCAACTACTTCGCCGCCGCCGTCCTCGTCCCCGAGGCGGCTGCCGTGCCGTACCTGCGGGAGGCCAAGCAGGACAAGGCGCTGTCGGTGGAGGACCTGCGCGACGTGTTCGCGGTGTCGTACGAGATGGCCGCGCACCGGTTCACCAACCTGGCCACCCGCCACCTCGACCTGGTGTGCCACTTCGTCCGCAACGACGCTGGCGGGATCATCTACAAGGCGTACGAGAACGACGGGATCGTCTTCCCCGCCGACGAGCAGGGCGCGATCGAGGGGCAGCGGCTGTGCCAGCAGTGGTCGGGCCGCCAGGTCTTCCACTCGCCCGACCGGTTCTCGCTGTTCTACCAGTACTGCGACTCGCCCACCGGCACGTACTTCTGCGTCGCCCACGTGGACCCGTCCCAGGAGAAGGACTTCGCGATCACGCTGGGCGTGCCATACCGGGAGTCGCGGTGGTTCCGGGGGCGCGAGACCACTCACCGCACGAAGTCGAACTGCCCGAACGGCGAGTGCTGCCGCCGTCCCCCGGCCGAGCTCGCGCAGCGCTGGGAGGGCTACGCCTGGCCGTCGGCGCGTGCCAACTCCCACGTGCTGGCCGCGCTGCCGCCCGGGTCGTTCCCCGGCGTCGACGAGGCCGACGTGTACGCGTTCCTGGAGCGCCACGCCGCCCACGGCTGAGGGTCCCGGTGTACGCCCGTGCTGATCGCCTCCTCCGGCCGCCGCATAAGGTGATGCCAGTGAAGCCGGTGGACAGGGGGAGGACGGGCGTGCTGCCTGAGGTGGAGGCCTGGCTGAGTCGGCGTACCTCGTCGGCGGCCGACTGGCCGGCCCGCGCCCTGCTGTCCGCCAAGGGAGACGCGTCGATCTCGGTGGTGCTGCCCGCGAGGAACGAGGAGGAGACGGTCGGGGAGATCGTCTCCGCCGTGCGCCGCGACCTCGTCGAGGCCGTGCCGCTCGTGGACGAGCTGGTCGTGATCGACTCCCGGTCCTCGGACGACACCGCGGCCCGGGCCTTACGCGCCGGGGCGAAGGTCTTCGCGCAGGACGAGATCCTGCCCGAGCTGCACGATCCGCGCTACGACGGCAAGGGCGAGGCCCTGTGGAAGTCGCTAGCGGTGACGACCGGCGACCTGGTGGTGTTCGTCGACGCCGATCTGCGCGAGTTCCGGACCTCGTTCGTGACCGGCCTGCTCGGGCCGCTGCTGACCGACCCCGCGGTCGGATACGTGAAGGCGTGCTACGACCGGCCGCTGCTCGGCGCGGCGGAGCCGAACGCCGGGGGCAGGGTCACCGAGCTGGTCGCCCGGCCGCTGCTCAACCTGCACTGGCCGCTGCTCGCCGGATTCGTGCAGCCTCTCGCGGGTGAGTACGCCGGCCGCCGCGCGGTGCTCGAACGGGTGCCGTTCGTCACCGGGTACGGCGTGGAGCTGGGGCTTCTCATCGACCTGCTGGACCTGGTGGGCCTCGACGCGCTCGCGCAGGTCGACCTGGGGCGCAGAGTCCACTCCCACCAGTCGACCGAGGCGCTCGGCGGGATGGCCGGGCAGATCATGCACACCGCCTGGGCGCGGCTGGAGCGCCAGAACAAGATCGTTCCGTTGCACGAGCCGTCCGCGCGGCTCGTCCAGTTCGAGCGCGGCCCCGCCGGGCACCGCCCGCTGACGCGGCACGTCGGAGTGGCCGAGCGCCCGCCGATGGCCACGGTTCCGGAGTACGCGTCCCGGTTGCGCTGACCGGCTCCCGCTGAGGTGTTACCGTTGGTAACACTTTACGGAGAGGAGAGCCTGAGATGACCTTCTGCCCCGAGTTGAACGACGACGTCCGCGAGGTGCGCGACTGGGTCCGCGAGTTCGCCAGGGACGTCGTCCGCCCGGCGGGGGCGGAGTGGGACGAGCGTGAGGAGACGCCCTGGCCGGTCATCCAGGAGGCCGCCAAGATCGGACTGTACTCGCTCGACTTCTTCGCGCAGCAGTGGTTCGAGGAGTCGGGGCTCGGCCTGCCCGTGGCGTTCGAGGAGTTGTTCTGGGGGGACGCCGGTATCGGCCTGTCGATCGTGGGCACCGGCCTGGCCGCCGCCTCCATCGCCGCGAACGGCACCCCCGAGCAGATGGGGGAGTGGCTGCCCCAGATGTTCGGCACTCCCGACGACGTCAAGCTCGGGGCGTTCTGCTCCTCCGAGCCGGACGCCGGCAGCGACGTCGGCGCGATCAGGACGCGGGCCGTCTACGACGAGGCCAAGGACGAATGGGTCGTCAACGGCGTGAAGACGTGGGCCACCAACGGCGGCATCGCCAACGTCCACGTCGTCGTGGCCTCGGTCGACCCGTCCCTGGGCACCCGGGGCCAGGCGTCCTTCGTGATCCCGCCCGGCACGCGGGGTCTGTCCCAGGGGCAGAAGTTCAAGAAGCACGGCATCCGCGCCTCCCACACCGCCGAGGTCGTCCTGGAGGACGTACGGGTGCCGGGGCGCTGCCTGGTGGGCGGCAAGGAGAAGCTCGACGAGCGGCTCGCGCGGGTGCGCGCCGGCGCGCGCTCGGGCGAGCAGGCCGCGATGCGGACCTTCGAGACCACCCGCCCCCTCGTCGCCGCCATGGCCGTCGGCGTCGCCCGCGCGGCCTTCGAGTACGCCCGCGACTACGCCCGCGAGCGCGAGCAGTTCGGCCGCAAGATCGGGGAGAACCAGGCCGTCGCCTTCCTGCTGGCCGACATGGCCACCCGCGTGGACGTCGCCCGGTTCATGACGTGGCGGGCCGCGTGGATGGCCCGCCACGGCCGGCGGTTCGAGCAGGCCGAAGGCTCGATGAGCAAGCTGGTCGCGAGCGAGACGGCCGTCTGGGTGACCGAGCAGGCCATCCAGATCCTCGGCGGGGCCGGCTACACCCGTGAGCACCCGGTCGAGCGCTTCCATCGCGACGCCAAGATCTTCACCATCTTCGAGGGCACCAGCGAGATCCAGCGCCTCATCATCGGCCGCTCCGTCACCGGCCTCCCCGTCCGCTGATTCGCTCGTCAGCCGCGACTTCACGTTAAGGCCCCCTGTTCCGTGCCTGTTCCGTCAGAGACGGAGTGCGGGCGGAACAGGCGGTCATCGATCGCCCGCCGAGCTTGCGGCTCCTGTGACAGTTCGCCCCGACGGGGCCAACGATTCCTTCCCATCGGCCAGGAGCGGCGGCGAACAGGAGGATCAGGGGGAAAGGTCGCTGCGGTACTTGGCATCGAGATGGTGCACTGTGCCGATCACCCATTCTGGAGTGGTGTCGGCCTCTGGGCGGGAGGCGTCCCGGGGAGTTTTTGCATCACCTCGTCTCAGGACATCGATGACAATGAGTGACGCTCGATATCGATCGCGTTGTATCCGTACGCTTCGGGCCCAGCAAGCCGCTGCGATCAAATCACTCGCCCGTTCCACGTTGCCGGGGCTTGTCCCCGCGCGCAGCCAAACCCACAGGCGCTCGCCGAGTTTTGTCGGCCTGATCATCAGAATGACAGGCAGTTTTCCCTGCCTGCTTACGATCCTGGCGCGCGCGAAGGCGTGACGAACACGGTGCGGAGTTACGACACACCAGAACCGGGTTGTGATGGCGCGTTTGACCATCGGCAACGCTGACAGCAGCACCAATGCGCTCACGCCGATTATCGTTCGTTGCCACCCTGCCCCGCGAACCGCCGCAAAGAATAACACGGGCAGACCCAGTAGCAATGCGAGCTCATATCGCCACCACCAGAGAAGTGCCCAGGGTGTAGGGCGGTTCACCCTGTTCGGCAGGGAAGGGCTTGACGAGAAGGTGGTCAGCCACCGCAGTTTGATAGTCGCAGTCTTGAGGTGCGATGTCGCGTTGCGCCAAAAGCTAGCCCTTAGTGAGTTCCATGCGTGATTGGATCGCGCGACGGTCGCTCCTGGCTTCTCTGACGCCATGGCCGACTGGGCTTGCACGTCCAGTACATCTAAGAGGTACGGGACAGTATCTGCTTTCGTCCCCCGTCTCCCCAGTGCCGAGATTAGGCGAACTAGGAAAGTTCCGCCTTTGTCCGCCTCGTATTCGGGCTGCGGTTCCGGCTCCATGCTGCTCGCTCTGTCGCCACCAAGAGCGCCTAGAAGTCGACCGGCGAAGGTTTCAGCTCGCATTTAAATCTCCCGCCGGATTTCCCTCTTCCAAGTTGGGAATAAATCCTTCATCCTTGTTCCACTCTATGGAAGGCTGTCTGCTATTCGGGACCTCCACTCCTCTTTTTTCATCGATAGCTACGGAAGCCTGACGGGCCAGCTTCTCGATTACCAGCGGGGCTGTTACTCCGAGTGCGACGGCGGCAAAAGCGCCTGTGATCTGCCCACTTTGGGCTGCAGCGCCACTGAGAATTGCGCCAACCCCGGCACGAATGAGCACTGCCACTAAGAACGCGTCTAGTCCTTGTTCGATCGGGCGCCTCCATGACCACTTCGGGGTGCTCCGGATAACGCGGTACAGCTCCAGCGCCTCGACGCAGCAGCCGCCGGCGAGCCCCCAGCATGAGGCTGCCCACCATGTAAACATAAAGCGAGATAAACACAGGATTGTGGTGGTGACCAGCTGTACTCGGCCAACGGATTGGTGACACGCTGCTGTAGATGCTCCGTGGAAGATGGCCTCTTCGCCCGACCGGCGGTCTGGCTGCCACGCCCTCACCCGAGTCCGGCTCGACTTTCTCCGACTGCCGGACTCGACGCGCTCTCCCATGAGGTCGTGTGCACATCACCTTGCCCCTTTGCTGAGGGTGGGTGAAACAAGGGCGTACGGGTAGGAAGGGGGACCGGGGCCGGGGGAGCGTGGGGAAGCGGCCGATGACGACGGCGTTCATCCTGTGGGGAGGCGGCAGCCTGGGAGCCGCGCAGGTCGGCATGCTCCGCGCGCTCACCGCCCACGGGATCCGCGCCGACATGGTGGTCGGCGCCTCGATCGGGGCGCTCAACGGTGCCTACTACGGCGCACGCCCGGATGCGGAGGGCGTGGAGGAACTGGCTCGGCTGTGGCTGTCGGTGAGCAGCCACGACGTGTACCCGGTGAGCGGGCCGGACGTGCTGCGCACTCTCGCGGGAAATCTGCCCTTCCATCCCGTGCGGGGAGCCCTGCAGGCGCTCGGCGTGCTCAACTACACCTTCCCGCTCAACCCGGCCACGCTGGCCGCGGCGATGCTCGGCCGCCGCAACTACCTGTTCGACAACTCCTCCCTGCGGCGGTTCCTCGAACGCATCCTGCCGATCCGGCACCTGGAGGAGACGCGGACGCCGCTGTCGGTGCTCACCGCGGACGTGCGGACGGGACGGCCGGTGGTCCTGTCGCGGGGGCCCGCGCTGCCCGCCCTGCTGGCCAGCACCGCGATCCCGGCCCTGTATCCCACCGTGACGATCGGGGACCGGATGCTCATGGACGGCGGCGTCGCGGACCTGACCACGCTGGACTACGCGGTGGACGCGGGCGCCGACGAGGCGTACCTGCTGGCACCGGGGTTCTCCTGCCACCTGCCGGCGGCCCCGGCGACCGCGATCGCCATGGCCCTGCACGGCTACAACCTGCTCAGCGAGCAGCGCATCAGCGCCTCGATCAGGCAGAACACGCGCCGGACCCGCCTGCACGTGTTGCCGCCGCTGTGCCCGGTCGAGGTCTTGCCCGTCGACTTCCGCGGTACGGCCGACATGATCGAGCGGGCGGCCCTGTCGACCACCCACTGGCTGGAGCGGCACCAACCGCACCCCGGGCTCGCCCGCCCGCTGGGTCCCCCGCACGAGGAGGACCACCGGCACAGGCCCGGGCTAATTCGGTTGTGACGGACGCCCGCGCGGCGCTTTCATGAACAGAGCCACAGCTTGGAGAGGAGACGACGGTGAGACGTGCGGGGGCGTAAGGGACCGAGGCCGGACACGGCGGCCCGCGCCGGTGACGGGCTCAAGCTGCACCGTCGGCCGGTCCGGGCGGACGGCCGCGACTACAACGTCATTACCCTGCGGCCGGGTTCGCGGGCCCGGTTCTCCACCAACCGCTTCCACGAGACGTGGCACATCCTGTCGGACGTGCACGGCGCCCGCCTGCTGGGCAGGCTGCTGTGGGGCCTGTCCTTCCAGCGGCTGCCGGGCACCGTGGTCGTCGTCGACCGGCCGCACCTCGACCCGAACCCGTTCGACGCGGAACCGGCCGACCCGATCGTGCTGGTCCCCGCCGATCTGACGACGCTGAAGCGGCAGGGAGTCCGCGAGCTGCTCCGCCGGCTCGCGGCCCGGGCGTCCTCCGCAGGCACGGTCCGCTGGCATACCTGGGGCCTCGACGCCGAGCTGGCCCGTACCCGTGAGCGCGTCCGCGAGTGCCGGGAGCTCCGGCGGTGGCCCGGCTGGGAGCCGCCGGCTGCCGACCGCGGCGCCGCCGTGGAACGGATCGGCGGCGCGCTGGTCTTCCGTGCCCCGCCGGCACGCCTGCGCGCGTGGGCCGTCGACGTCGCCATGTTGGGCGACGACATGCGCCACGGCATGGACTACGTCTATCTGGAGGCGTCGAACAGCCCGTTGTGCTGGGGCGACGGCGAAGTTCAGGTCTTCTCCGACTATCGGCGGCGGGTCGCCGTCGCCGGGATCTCCCGTCGCGAGGTCCTGGCGGATCTCCCCGAGGGATCTGCGCCCGCGGATGTCGATCAGCGGATCTGGCGTCACAACAGCACGGTCCGCGCCCGCGGCAGGGTGAACGCGGCCACCGGGTGACGCGCGTCATCAGGGGGAGCAGGTGACAGGGGGTCCGGTACGGGTTGCGCCGACCTGCGAACCACCTCTCGCCTGGGCAAGTACGATCGATCCGTGACCGAAATGACCGAAACGACGCCAGGCTGGCTCGCCCCCGACGAGATCGAGTCGGTGCGGGGCCGGATGCCGATCCTGTACGTGGACGCCGTACCGGTGCGCGTGGACGACACGGGCACCGTGACCCGCGTCGGCCTGCTGCTGCGGATCGGCGCCGACGGCACCGTGAGCCGGGCGCTGGTGTCCGGGCGGGTGTACTACCACGAGCGCATCCGCGACGCCCTCCTGCGCCACCTGGAGAAGGACCTCGGGCCGGTGGCGCTGCCGAGCGTGCCGGTCTCGCCGACGCCGTTCACCGTGGCGGAGTATTTCCCCACCCCGGGGGTCACGCCGTTCCACGACCCTCGGCAGCACGCGGTCTCCCTGGCCTACATCGTCCCCGTACGCGGTGACTGCCGACCCAGGCAGGACGCGCTGGATCTGGAGTGGTTCACGCCGGAGGAGGCGGCCTCCCCGATCGTGCAGCAGGAGATGACCGGGGGCCAGGGCGTGCTGCTCAAGCAGGCGCTCGCCTACGTCGGCCGCCTGACCTGACCGGGTCGTCCCTCCGCGAAGGTGGGGCCGAGCGCCCGCGCCAGCCGTTCCAGCCAGTCGCCGGCGGTACCGGTGACGTGCGGATACTCGGCGCGGACCACAGAACGATTACGCCGGCCGCAGGGACGCCGGCTCGTCCCAGCGGCGGGGGTCGTGGCGCCCCAGCAGGATCGTGTCGACGAGCAGCTCCAGCAGCAGGCGGTCGTACGCGTCGCCGGCCCGCCGGTGCCGTTCGCGGTCGGCCTCGACCCGGGCGGCGACCACGGACCGGCCACCCGGCATCCGGCCGAAGCGGGCCTCGTAGATCTGGTGGCCCGTCCAGCTCCGGTGCAGGTGCAGCGTGTCGCCCTCCACATAGGCGGACCACCGGTCGTCCATGCCCACGGGCCGGTGGCCGCGCCGGATGACCGCCCAGTCGTCGTCGCTCCACACCCGCTCCGGCGGCGGCATGGCGACGGGGTCGGCGAACGGGATCACCTTGCGCAGGCTGGATCGGGTGACGACGCCGTCCGGCGCGGACGGCGCCGGCACTCCGGCGGTGGAGTGCGGCCAGGCGCCGTCCGCCGTCTCCGGGCGCAGACCGGCCGGCACCTCGGCCCAGCCGGGCAGCGGCTCCACCCGGCGCAGCCACTCGCGCGGCAGTCCGCCGAGCCCGGCCCGGCCGCCCAGGATGCCGCCGACGATCGCGCAGGTGGTGTCGACGTCGCCGCCCGCCGTCGCCGTGGTCCAGATCGCCTGTTCGAGGTCGTTAAGATGCCGGGCCGCCGCCCACAGCGTGAACGGGACGGTGTCGTGCGCCGCCGTCTTCCGGCCGTTGCCGAGGGCGCGGGCCGCGAGCAGGGGATCGGCGACCGTGAGCAGCAGCCGCCGGGCCGCGCCGATCCCGTCCCGTACGCCGCCGGGCGGTGTGTGGTCCAGCACGGCGTCGATGAAGCGGCCGGGGGACAGGTCGGTCTCGGACGCCGCCACGGCGGCGGCGACGGCCACCGCGACCGCGCCCGCCACGGCCTCCGGGTGCGTGTGCGTGACGCGGGCCGACAGGCCGGCCTGCCGTACGACGGCGGCCGGGTCCCCGGCGAACCAGGCGCCCAGCGGGGCGACCCGCATGGCCGCGCCGTTCCCCCACGAGCCGTTGCCGTCGAAGAGCCCGGACGCGAGCGCCCGCCAGTCACCCCCCTGGCGGACGAGCCGCAACATGCGGCCGGTGGCCGGGCCGTAGCCGCGGTCGAAGTCGTGGTGAGCGGCGAACGAGGCCGCCAGCGCGTCCTGGTCGACCATGCCCAGACCGGTCAGGAGACGGTAGACCGAGCAGGCCATCTCCGTGTCGTCGGTCCACTGCCACGGCCAGGGCGGCAGGGTGCGGGTGGCGAGCGCCTCGCGGTTGGCGGGCACGAAGAACTGGGAACCGAGCGCGTCGCCCAATGCCAGGCCGTACAGGGACGCGGTCGCGCGCGTGAGGGGATCGGACGCCACCGCCGCCCAGTCTGGCACAGGCGCGCCCTGCTCACGCGGCTCCGACGACGGCGGCGAGGGCGGGCGGCAACGGATAGGGCCGTTCGGCGGGCGGCGCGGAGGCGCCGCCCCGGATCGCGCCGAGCGTGTCCGTGATGTCGGTGATGGAGACGATCCACTGGTCGATGTAGCGGTCGACCGCCTCCCGCGACAGGCCGATCTGGATCGACCGGTACGGCAGCGGGTTCAGGTGGGCGTCACGCTCGGGATCCCACTGGATCCTGACGGGGCTGTCGCGGAGCCGGGCGGCCCACGAGGCGTGGTCGTCGCCGGGACCGGGATGACTGGGGCAGGAACGGGCGAGCGCCCATTCGAAGCCGTCGCGGGTGATCTCGACGGCGAGCACGCGGGTCTGGCCCGGCTTGGCGGCCCAGCCGCTGCGGTACATCATCCAGCGGAACGACGGCTTGATCCAGGTCATCCGCTCCCGCTTGAACGGCGGCACGAACCGCTGCGCGGCGACGGCCCTGCCGGCGATGGCGGGATCGTAGGCCTGGTAGACGGTGAGGGCCTCCTCGGTGTACGCGGCACGGATCTGCCGATAGGGAACGTCCATGCCGCCGAGTGTCCCCACGCCGCGCCGCGGCGGGCAACCGGTTATCGCGGTGCCCATATTGGGAGATCGCCGTGCGGCCGCTGTGGCCGCGGGCACGGCTGGTGCTGGAGGCCGACATGACGGCGACGGGCGGCACGTCCTGTACCGGCGCAGCTCCCTGGGTGACGGGTTGACCGGCGCCGGCCGCCCGTGAGCCGGGTCAGCGCCGCGCGTGCGTGTCGCCGGCCGTCCTGGCGTTCAGAAGCTCGGAGAATAGGTCCTCCCACAGGGGCATCACGTTGTCCGGCGCGTACTCCCCGGCGGTCGCCGCGGCGGCGGAGCCCATGCGCAGCCGCAGGTCGCGGTCGGCGATGAGCCGGTTGAGGGCCGCGGCCAGGGCGTCCACGTCCCCGCAGGGCACCAGGACGCCGTCGGTCCCGTCGGTGAGCACGTCGCCGGGGCCGGTCGGGCAGTCGAAGGCCACGATCGGCAGCGCGTGGGTCATCGCCTCGATCATGACCATCGGCAGGCCCTCGAACCGGCTGCTCAGCGCGTAGATCGAGGCCCGGGCGAGCTCGTCGTCGAGACGGTTGGTCCGGCCCATGAGGGTCACGTGCGCGGACAGGCCGTGCTCGCCGATCAGCGCGCGCAGGGCGGCCTTCTTCGGGCCGGTGCCGAAGATGCGCAGGCGCCACTCCGGATGTTCCTTCACCACCTGGGCGAACGCCGGGAGCATCAGGTCGAAGCCCTTCTGCTTGACCAGGCGTCCCGCGGCGACCACCACGGGGTGCTCCTGCCGGGACGGTGTCTGGTTCACCGAGTGGACGGCGTTCGGGATCCGTACGATCCTCGTGCCGGGCAGCGCCTGCTCGTACTCGCGCTGGTCGCTGGCCGTCAGCACCGTGACCGCGTCGAACGCTCCGTAGTGCCGGACGATCTCCGCGCGCAGCGTCGCGGGATAGGTGCCGAGGTTCATGTGCTCCTGCGCCACCCGCACGACGTTCTTGGAGGCGCGGCGCGCGGAGATCAGGTTCAGCGCCGGACGGGTGGTCACGAGCACGCCGTCCTGCAGCGAGGAGACGTAGTCGATGACCGCCTTCTCCACCCGCTCGGTGAAGTAGCCGGCGGCGAACTCGCCGTACGGCACGATCTTGCCGCGCAGCCGCCGCCACACGCGGCGGCCGAGGGAGTCGGCCCGCACGCCGGCCCGCTGGTCCACGAGCGTGTGGAGGGCGACGGCCGGATGCAACTGGAACTGCGGCTCCTCACGGCGGCGCACCACACTGACGATCTCCACGTCGTGGCCGAGCGCGGCCATCGCGTTCGCCTGGTTGACCACGGTGCGGATCGTGCCGCCCATGCCGTAGGCGTGCAGGAGCATGTATCGGATCCTCATCCGCGCCCGCCCTCCTCACGGGGCAGGTAGCCCCAGCTGCGGCAGATCGGTTTGAGTAGGTCGGGTATCTCGTCCGGCCCCGGCAGGTCGCGTCCCGGCTGCACCGTGCCCGACCGGATTTTGTCGCTCCAGTCGCCGAGGCCCTTCTGCACGACCTTCTGCTCGCCGTACGTCAGCATGGCGGGCTCCCACTCGACGCCGAGGAACTCGCAGATGGCGCGGGTCGTCTTCTCCGGCTCGGCGGTCAGGTCCTCGTAGCGCACGGTCAGGCCGGTGAGGGCCTTCTGGGCCCGCCGCACGGCCTTCATGTAGCGCAGCGCGTCGGCTGCGGCCTCCTCCCGGGTGCGCTTGACGGGGTCCGCCTCGTGCCAGGACGCGGCGATGGAGGCGGGGTGACGCAGCAGGAAGATGAACCGGGCGTCCGGCCAGCAGGCGGCGATCCTGGCGTGGGCGAAGGCGTTGGCGGGGGTCTTGTCCACGATGGTCCGCTTGCCGCTGCGTACGAGTTCGCGGTGGAGCACCCGGTCCCACAGCATGTGCTCCAGGTCGGCCTGGTTGTGACCGAGCGCCTCCATGGCCTTGCGGGCCAGCGGCGTGCCGAAGCCGACGGTCAGCCGCCGGACGTGCAGTTCATGCGGGGCGTGCAGATCGGGATGGGCGTTCAGGATCGACCGCAGCAGGGTGGAACCCGACCGCACCGGGGACATGACGAACACCGGAGCGACCAGGAGGCGGTCGGCGCGCGGATCGGCAGGTGGGCGCACCAGTTCCTCCGGAGCCGGCGCGGGAGCCTCCGGTGACGACGGCGCGGCGGGCCGGACACGGGTGAGCTGGACTCCGGTGAACTTGACGAGTGCGCCGTTGATCCTCCGCTGCCATGTCATGGCCCGCGAATCTACCGGTGCTTCCGGGGAATTCCCTGAGAATCAACCCCCTGCTCACCTGTGACCCCACCTCTGTCACCAGACGTTCTGCCGCCTCGGGGTCGTCAGCCACCGGCGGGCCGCCTCCAGGTGGGCGTCGCCCAGCCCGTCCCGGGGGTCGACGGCGACGACCAGGAACTCGCCGACGCCCGGATGGCCGTGCAGGTATTCCAGATCGGCCGGCCCGAGGTCGTCGTCGAACCACACGAACGGCCGGCCCCGGACGTACTCCGCGACGTGCCAGGTCTTGAGGTTCACCCCGTACGGGCGGGGAGGGTCGCCGTCGATCGGGACCACGGGCAGCGGGGGCAGGCCGATCCTGGGGCCGATCTCCTCGTTGGCGCGCTCGCCCCAGGTCGTCGCCCACGTCAGCGCAACGCCGGTCTCCCGGCGCAACGCGATCAGCTTGGCGCCGTGTCGGGGATCGAGCAGCAGGCGGAACCCCTCGCCCTCCACCACGCATTCGAAGCGGCGGAAACGCGGCGAGGAGCGCCGTGCGGGGTTGAGCACCCCGTCGACGTCCAGCAGCAGCAGCGCGCCGTCCATCACACGGCCATCATCTCGCCGCCGGCGCCGCCCCTCCACCCGGTGTCATGGTGCGCGAAAGCGAACAGGATCCGGCCGGACATCGTCCGACCGGATCCTGTTCGTGGTCGTCAGGGGTCAGAAATCAGGAGCAGGTGAGGGTCGGGGTGGCCGCGCTGCCGTTGGCGGTGAAGCCGAAGGTGGTCGACGAGCCGGCCGCGACGGAACCGTTGTAGGGGGCGTTGCGGACCGTCACGTTGGAGCCGGACCCGCTCTGCGTGCCGTTCCACAGGCTGCTGATGGTCTGTCCGCCGGGCCAGGTCCAGTTGACCGTCCAGCCGTTCAGCGACGAGCTGCCGGCCTTGACGGTGACCTCGGACTGGAAGCCGCCGGGCCAGGAGTTGACCGTGCGGATCGTCGCGCTGCACGCTCCGCTCGGATCCGGCGAGGTCCCGGGCGACGGGCTGACCGGCGGGGTCGGGCTCGGGCTCGGGCTCACCGGCGGGGTGGGGCTGGGCGAGGTGTTCGGGCCGGCGGCGTTGAGGGCGCTCAGCACCGCGTCGTAGGCGGGCTTCTTGTTGCCGCCGCTGAACAGCAGCGGGGTGTCGCCCGAGCGCCAGGAGTCCTG